>CATPCN010000713.1 GCA_955652855.1 uncultured Chthoniobacterales bacterium
CCACCAGTGCGGCGGCAATTAGCACGAGTCCGCCGGCGGACTCCAACTTGAGAAAGCTCGAGATCGAGCCGAGGGCTACCCGGTACATACTATTTTTCTCGATGTTTCGACCCCGGTCGTTTTTCTAGCCCACGTCTGCCATTCGCGGCCAATGGCGCGCCTGCAATTGAGCTTCGCACAGATGAGCTTTTACACGGGCGCTGGCAAGAGTTACCGCAACGCCGGAATGACGCCGGCAAAGGCGCTGATGACGATTGCGTTGGCAATATCGATCAAGAATGCTCCGACCACCGGCACGATAATGAAGGCTTGCGGCGCATATCCATAGCGCTCGCACACCGCTTGCATGTTGGCAATAGCGGTCGGCGTCGCGCCGAGCCCGAACCCGCATTGCCCGGCCACCAGCGCCGCCGCCTCGTAATTCGACCCCATGACGCGAAAAGTAATGAAGGTGGTGAACAGCGCCACACCGGTCGCCTGCAACGCAAGGATCAAAAACATTGGCAGCGCCAACGCGGCAAGTTCCCAGAGCCTCAGGCTCATCAGCGCCATGGCGAGAAACAGCGACAGGGAAACGGTGCCGGCAAACGAGAGCGCCTCACCGTCAATCTCGTGCACGCTCGCCAGCGCAAGCCCATTGCGGATAACAGCGCCCACGAACAGCGTCCACACGAACGTTGGCAGCGTGAACGTGGGATTCTCGGCGAGCCGTGAGATGGTTGATCCGAGCGCGACAGTGGCCGCGATCAGCAATATCGTCACGGTCAGGCGCTGCGGCGTGAACGCGCCAGATGATTCGGCGGCGTCATGCGTCAGGGCTTCGGTCTCCGATACTCCAAGCGAAGCTCCCCGCGCTCTTAGCTTCTCGATCAGCCGGTGCGCGACAGGTCCGCCGATGAGGCCGCCCATCATCAGACCAAACGTAGCCGCGGCGAGCGCAATCCCGGGGGCAGCGACGAGACCAAAGCTTTCGGCGAACTTCTGGCCCCATGCTGCACCGGTGCCGTGGCCACCCGACATCGTCACCGAGCCAGCGATCAGGCCGATCAGCGGATCGATGCCCAGCACCCAGGCCGCGCCGACCCCGATTATGTTTTGCATCACTAGCATCCCCACAACACAGGCGGTAAAGAAGACCAGCGCGATGCCGCCGCGCGCAAGCATGCGCGCATCGGCACCTAGGCCGATGGTGGCGAAGAACGCAAGCATTAGTCCTGGCTGCAGCGAGGTGTCGAAGGCCAAGTGAACGCCTGCAGTGTGAAGCACGCTGATGAGGAGCGCGGTCAACAGACCGCCGACGACGGGTTCAGGTATCGAATACGTCCGCAGAAACGCGACGCGCTCGATCAGTCTCCGGCCAACGACCAGTACAAGCGCGGCGAAAGCCAGAGTGGCTGGAACTCCGAACTGCCAATCCACGGTTCAGAGAGAGCGGTCGTTGGACGAAGCGACGTTGCGCGGAGGCTCGGACGCACCAGTGTTGACGGGAAATGTTACTTACCACGCGCCGCAGAAATAGTGCCACCGCGAGACTTGGCCGCTATGTGGAGTCGAGCGCCCATGCGCGCTCGTCGCGGGGAGCAGTTATGCCAATGGCCGCCAACAAACAAGGGTGCGGTCGGCTTTGGGGGCGCATACATGTTCTCGAACGGCGACTTCTGGCCGCATTCGGCCTGACCATTGACGGTCCCAGGCCGACCCATTGCAGACCTCGTTCGTCACGACCTAGAAACCTGGGTGGCGCACTGAATCATCCGGCGAAGAAATCTACTACACCCGTCTCCAGGCTGTACATCGCACCGGCGATCTTGATCGCGCCCTTCGTCTCCATTTCGGCGAGCACGGGACTCTCCTTGCGAATGTTGGCCATCGTGATCTCCACATTCGTGCGCGCAACCGCATCAACAAACGTGTAATTCTTCGACGTCCTTTCCCCAGCGTACGTCGTCGCAGCCACTGCGGGTTTAATCTTCGCCAACAAGCCCGTGAGATTGCCGAGTTCGGCGTTGTCAATCGCGCCCTTAATTGCGCCGCACGCGGTATGGCCCATGACCAGAACCACCTTGGCCCCGGCCAGTTTGCAGGCGAACTCCATACTGCCAAGGATGTCGGGACTTTCGACATTGCCCGCCACGCGACTGTTGAAGACGTCTCCGATGCCGAGGTCCATGATCGTTTCGGCCGGCGCTCGTGAGTCAATACAGGTAAGCAGTATCGCGGCCGGGTGTTGACCCTTGGCACTGGCGCGTTGCTGGGCCAGGAGGTTACGGTCTTTAAGCTTGCCGGTGTAAAAGCGTTTGTTGCCTTTCTTCATGAGCGCCAAGATGTCGTCCGGAGTCAACCTGTCGCGCTGCGCCTGGGTCAGGGCGTCAGCGTAGGCGATGCTGCTGAGCGTCCCGGTACCCACGGACGCCATCGCAGCGATTGCACTGGACGCCTGTAGAAAGCGGCGACGGTGTGGATGGTCGGGGAGCTGGCCGGTCTTGTGTTGCGCAGACATCGAAGATCTCCTTGAATCGACATTCCAAAGGTAAATAATAGCGGCTACGCTGAAGGTCAGCAAATGGCCCGATCGCTGCCTGTCGCAATCATCAATTTAGATGGTTTCGTTTGCTTTCGGTGACCTGGCCAGCGCTGATCCGGTACTCGCGAGATTCGGGCAGCATTGAACGCGAGATCGAAGCGATAGAGCGCGAGCAGACGAGTTAGTCCGTCGACCCCGAGGTCAAAACAAGAACTGCAATCAAGTGTTGTGCTTCTCGGTGGGGTCCGTTTTTGGGCACTTAAGGGCATTTAACGCCCCTGGACTTTCAGATGTTCGTCCGCGACCCACGCCGCGGCGTTCTTGTTCCCCGGCGAGTAGGTGACGACGACGTTGAAGCCGGCATCGTGCATCTTGGTGCTGATCGATTCGCCCAGACCGCCCATTCCGCCGGTGATCAATGCAATATGCTTTGCCATCTTATTCTCTCCCATTGATATTATCGAATGGCTCAGCGTTCGATCGCCAGCGCCACGCC
>CATPCN010000714.1 GCA_955652855.1 uncultured Chthoniobacterales bacterium
GGCCCTGGTCGCCAGAGTAAGTGACGTGACCGACCCGTCACGTCACTGATTGGAGTCCAAACCATTTCAGCCTGAAATGTTCCCCGCGCCGTCTCCGCCCGGAATGGCAAGTGTTGGGGCAGAAACGGCACTCAGTGGCGTCGTGGGCGTCCGCGTGGCCATGTTGTTCCTCCCGCGCGCCGCCAGCCGTTCTAGGTCTTTGACCGCCTGAAGATTTTCTAATAAAACAGTGCCATCCAGAAATGTTTGGGCCCATACTCAGGGTATGGCCCGTCCAACTCTGCGTATTGAAGTCACATCCAAAGATCGGAGGGCGTTGCGAGAGTTGCTGCACGGCGGAGTGCAGCAGGTGCGAGTCGTCCTCCGTGCCGTGGCGCTTTCTCAACTCGCAAACGGCGTCAGTGCGCCACAGATTGCCGGCGTTATTCCCCTGACTCCACAAGCGATCCGCAAGATCGGCCATCGCTATCAAGAAGGAGGCCTCGACCGGGCCCTCTACGAGAAGGAGCGCCCGGGAGCCGCGGCGGTGCTGGACGCTAGCCAGAAGCAGCGAATTATTGCCTTGGTCTGTAGCGATCCGCCAGAGGGCCGCGCCCGCTGGACCGTGCGACTGGTGGCCGAGGAAGCAGTCAAGCGGCGACTGGTTCCTAGGGTAGGAAGGGAGACCATTCGCGTGCTGCTTCTCCACCACGACCTCAAGCCGTGGCGGGAAAAAAATGTGGTGTGTGGCCGATCTCGATGAAAAATACATCGACAAGATGGAGGACACCCTGGAAACGTATGAACGGCCATACGATCCGCAAGAACCAGTGGTGTGTCTGGACGAGAAGCCGGTTACACTTCATGACGATGTTCGTCCGTTCTCCCCGGCTAAACCAGGCCGGGAAGCGCGGCGGGACAACGAATACGAACGGTGTGGTACGGCTAATGTGTTCTGTGCGGTAGAGCCCAAAGCAGGCCGGCACTTTACGTTTCCAACACCGGATCGTTCGGGGTTTGAATTCGCTCAGGTGCTCTTCCGCTTGGCGCTTGAATACCCGGAGGCCAAGACCATCCACTTGCTGATGGACAACCTCAACAGCCATCGCAAGAAGTCCCTGACCGACTTCTACGGCGACGAGATCGGCAGCGAAATCTGGGAGCGGTTCACAGTCCACTACACGCCTACCCATGGAAGTTGGCTCAATCAGGCGGAAATCGAAATCGGCATCTTCTCGCGGCAGTGTCTGGGCAACAGAAGAATACCCGACTTAAAGACGCTGCGCCGGGAAGCGCAAGCCTGGAATCGCCGGATGAACAAGGACCGCATTAAGATCAACTGGAAGTTCGATCGCAAATCCGCTCGCCGCAAGTTCGGATACAAAAGGAACTCCTTCACGCGGTCAAAGACCTAGGCGTACGTACGCACTACGTTTTGGGAGCCAACCGCCAGGTATCGTGCGAGGAGGGTTCAGCGCGCCGCGCGGCCTGGCTTGAGGATGCGTGCGACGGACTCCAGCCGCCACGGCGTCCCTCGCCGGGTCCGGTGCGCCCGGTGGTTCAGGGTGGCGGCGATCCCGCGTAACGTAGCGCCTTGGCCGCGCATTTGGCGAATTTCGGATAGCACCGCCTGCTCGGCAGGGTCGGCTTCCACATGCACGCCATCGCCAGCGAGTCGACACCCGTAGGCAATGTTGCCCACGCGCTGCCCCTGGCTGCGCTTATGACTCATCGCGTCCCGCGTACGTTCGCCGATCGCCTCACGCTCCCACTGGCTAACGGCGGTCATTATGTTCAGAACCAACCGCCCGGCAGCCGAGCCGGTGTCGAGCGACTCCACGACGGATATGAGGGTGACACCGCGCTTGGCGAATCGCTCAAGCAGCGTGCACAGATCCTTCACGCTTCGGGTGAGCCGGTCCAGTTTGGCGATGATCACCACCTGGACTTCGCCAGCATCCACGAGCGCGAGCAACCGTGCCATACCGGGGCGGTTCAGGCTCTTGGCGGACTCGCCTCCATCGACGATTATGTCGAGCAACTCAGAGCTATGGACCACGGCCATAGCTCGAATCTTCTCGGCCTGGGCATCGAGGGATACGCCTCGGTCAGCCTGCTTGTCGGTGGAAACACGAACGTAGCCAATTGTTTTCATCGGTAACTCCATGAACGCTCTGGTGTTCGGTGGAAGTCAAGGCAAATCGGCCGAGTTCATATCCTTTTTGATTGACCGATGAAAAAGGATGATTCTCCGTCCAATTCGGCACTATGGATCAAGGCATCGATAACCTCCAAGGGAACCTTCTGATCTAGCGTCTCTCCGGCGATCAGCATTTCGGTCCTTGGCGTCCAGTAATCCCACCAAGGGTTGGTGTGAGGCACGAGACCACTGCGATCAGTTAGTTGCGCTTCAAGCTTTCGGAGCCGTGTCAGAATCCTTGGCATGCCCTATGTCTCTTCAACTTCGTCCGGTCCGACCTGGCAACTTCGTGTTGCGTTGACGCCCTGGGCTGTAAACGGTTTGGAGGGATTGTGATTACAAACGCCGTCACTTCCCCATCCGGTGCGATAAAAACGTTCGTGATTTCCATGGGCGGAACTTCTTCACCCGGGCGACCCGGGGGAAATCCGCCCTCACGAAGGATCTGAAGGCAGGTGTCGTCATCCAGGCCTCGTCCTACTAGATCGCTCATTATCACTACCACCCTCGGACGGTTTGTTGCAATTCCTAACCTATACTCCAGTTTGCCAAGCCGTCGATCAATGCTCTTCATCGCCTCAGAGTCCCGCTGGAGGCGGCTTGCTCCAGCGCCGCCACGCGTGCTTCGATATCTTCGCGTTCAATGGCTTTGGCCGAGTGGGCCAACACGCTCTCTGCGCATCTTGCACGCGTCGATGCCGGTGTACTCGGGTCCAGCATGAGCTTCAGGAGCGTCGAGGTGGCGGCACCTGTCGCCTGCTGGAGGCGCGCGTCGGATTGCGAGACCCCCGTGCGGCGTGCCTCCCGGTATGCCTTCGCGAACTCTGGAATCTTCATCCATCGCAGTAGAGTATTGGCGCTGATGCCGACGGCGCGCGCGGCTTGTTCAATGTTCGGTTGCGAAAGTAGCGCGGCAATCGCCTCTTCCTTCTTCCGCCCGAATTTTGCGCCGTGTCCTACCATCTGCCCCTATCTGCCACTATCTGACTCCCATCGCCATTCCATCGCCTGCGCCGATTCCTGCAGAATTACCTTGCATTTCGAACAGACCAGAGTGATCCATGTCGTGACGGTAATCACCGCCAAAGGAGAATTCAAAATGATCGCGATTCTGGCAGAAGAAACCGGCACCGCCCAAGCTACAGCGACGGGCGCCCAGCCGAAACCGAACAAGAAGGCCCGTGTTGCGCAACGTGGCGCCCACGTCGCGCCCAAGAAAGCCAAGGCGGGCAAGAAGGCCAGCCCGGCGAAGAAAGCGCCCAAGGGCCAGAAAAAGGCCAGTGCCGCCCGCGACGGCAGCAAGACCGCCAAGGTCCTCGATCTGCTGAAGCGGCCGGATGGGGTGACCCTGAAGGACCTGATGAAAGCGACCGGGTGGCAGGCGCATTCTGTGCGCGGGTTCCTGTCCGGGAC
>CATPCN010000715.1 GCA_955652855.1 uncultured Chthoniobacterales bacterium
GTGCAGGCGTTGCGGACTAAACAGATTCCACCGCTGCTTCATGTAGCGGCGCACACCGGGTTGGAGGTGAGCTCGGCGCGTGGGGCACAAGCGAAATTTCAGCACGCACTCGTTTCGGTTTGCGGATTGAATCAGCAGGTAGCCGGCCTCCTCCTGGCTCGAGAGTAAGTCACGGCGACCTGCGTAAACCCTTTTGGCTTTGCAAGAGGGTCGCCCTCCGGTACCTTCGGCATCCGCAATGCGTAAGCCGTTCCTGCTAATATCGCTGCTCATTTCGGCCATCGGTTTCGCGAAAGCAGAGACGCCAGGACTCGGCGATCTGCCAGTCGAAATTACCGCGAGTGGCGAAACGAATTATCAGAACGGCATCGCGACCGCTCGTGATAATGTCGCCATTCATGTTGGCGATACAGATATCTATGCGGATTCTGCGGATTACAATTCGCGAACCCGAGAAGTCACCGTCGATGGAAACGTGCGGATCTATCGCGACATCAATCTCTACGTGGGCACGCACGCCATTTACAACCTCGATACAAAACAAATCCGCGCCACGAACATGCGGACCGAGCACAGCCCTTACCTCATGGCCGGCGAGGACATGACCACGCTCTCCGCGAGCGAAGCCCTCGTTCACAATGGCACATTCACGACCGATGATTCGTCGGATCCGGGTTTTCGTCTTCACGCAAAAACAGTCCGCATTTACGAGAAAGACCGCGTCGTTTTCCAAAACGTCACGCTCTATGTCGGTAAGGTGCCCGTTTTTTGGTGGCCCTATCTGTATCAATCCCTCGACGACGCCTTTAGTTTTCTCGTTTCTCCCGCGTATCTGAGTTCATGGGGTCCGTCGCTCTTAACGCAGGTGACATTTCCGATCACTGACAAGATCAAAGGACGCATCCGGCTCGACTATCGCGGGCGGCGAGGGCCGGCAATCGGATTCGAATCGGAGGCGACCTATGGCAAAGACGACAAGAGCTGGGCTAAATTGCGCACTTATCTTCTCGATGATTTCAATCCTGAGTTGAACCGAACCGCGCTCCCGCGAGGAGAAATCGCGAGCACGCGCTATCGAGTCTCGTTTGAAGATCGCACCTATTTTACGGGCGATATTTACGGAACAATCAACATCACAAAACTAAGCGATGCGTTCGTGATGCAGGATTTTTATCAGAGCGAGTTTCGGATCGATCCGCAACCGGACAACGTGATCGCGGTCACAAAATCAGATCCGTTTTATACGGTGACCGCGATCGGACGGTTTCAGGCGAACAGTTTTTTCGAGGAAACTGAACGTCTACCTGAAGTGGTCCTCGACGTAAAACGTCATGCACTTTTCGGCGGGCCGATTTATTACGAGGGCGAGACCGGAATAGCTGAGCTCAACCGCAACTTCGCGCGCGCCTCGGGCTTCGAGGATTACAGCGTGCTTCGCCTGGATACTTTTCACCAGTTTCTGTATCCGAACACTTACTTCGGCTGGCTCTCGATCGTGCCACGCGCCGGTTTCCGCGAAACCTATTACACCGACTCGCGCGATCTCGGGAAAACGATGTTCACACCGAGCTCTAATCCCCTCGTCCCGGATTTTCTTCTGCCCGATCCCACGTTGGCTGAGCCGTTCGCACCGGGTGGAGATCAATTTCGTTCAGTTATCAATACCGGAGTGGAAGCTTCCTTCAAGGTTTCGCGTGAATGGGAAGACGCGCAAAGCCGCGCGCTGGGTCTGGACGGTTTACGACACGTCGTTCAGCCGTTCACGAACTTCTCCTACGTCCTCAACACGGGCGCGGACCCGGCGACCATTCTCCAGTTCGATCGTTTTCAGCCCTCCACGCAACTGCGTCCCATCGATTTCCCGCAATTCACTTCGGTTGATTCGATCGATGAGTGGACGGTTTGGCGATTGGGCGTACGCAATAGGTTAGAAACGCGACGCGACGACCTCACGATCAGCTGGCTCGAGCTCGAAAGTTATGTCGATGTAAATTTCGATAATCCGTACGACCGCACCCCGTACTCGAACCTCTATAACAAACTTCGTTTTGCGCCAGTGCCATGGGCGACTCTCATCATCAATTCGCAGCTCCCTGCTTTCGACAAAGGTTTTACGGAGGTAAACACGAATTTGGCCGTTCAGCCCATTTCAAATCTTCAGGTCAACATCGGTCATCGTTATCTGAATCAGAATCCGTTTTTTCCCAACAGCGACCTCTTCCTTGTCGGCGGTTTTTATCGTTTGGATGATAACTGGGGAATCGGCGTGGAGGAACAATATGAAGGCGTGACGCACACTTTTGAACAGCAGCGCTATGCCATCTATCGGGATCTTACCAGTTGGGTCGCGTCTTTCGGCGCGATCATCCGCGACAACGGCGGAGTGAGGGAATATGGAGTGCTCCTCACTTTCACGCTCAAAGCATTTCCGAAATTCAGCTTCGATCTGAATTTCGATCCCGGTGGCGCAGGCCAAAATCCTTGAGCCACACACAATCTCGATTGCAATTTTCGCCGGTTGCCGCTTCGTTCTTGCGTTGCGCGTAGGTCGCAGCGTCCAGAAATCTCATGGATCTTTCCATCATCGGTTCCGGTTACGTCGGTCTCGTGACCGGCGCATGTTTTGCCGACGTAGGACACAACGTTATCTGCGTCGACAACGATCCGCGCAAAGTGGAATCGCTTAAAGCCGGCAAAGTTCCGATCTACGAGCCCGGTCTCGAAGAAGTCATCCACCGGAACGTATCCGCCAACCGCCTGCGCTTCAGCGGAAGCATCAAAGAGGGCGTCGAGAACTCGCAAATTATTTTTATCGCCGTGCCGACGCCACAGCAGCCGGATGGAAGTGTCGATCTAAGTTTCATCGAGAAAGTTGCACGCGAGATCGCCAGCGTGCTGAGCGATTATCGCGTGATCGTGGACAAGAGCACTGTGCCGGTAAAAACCGGTGAGAAAGTGGCCGAATCGATCAAGCGCTACAATAAACACGGCGCGAAATTCGATGTCGTGAGCAATCCCGAATTTTTGCGCGAAGGATGCGCCGTTGGCGATTTAATGCATCCGGATCGCATCGTTATCGGCGCGCAAAGCGAGCATGCGATCGATCTCATGAAAAAAGTCTATGAACCGTTCATGGCGCCGATTCTCGTCACCGACATCAACAGCGCAGAACTGATCAAGCACGCCGCAAATTCCTTTCTTGCCCTAAAAATTTCCTACATCAACGCGGTCTCCGCGATTTGCGAAGCGAGCGGCGCTGATATTGAAAAAGTCGCAGATGGAATCGGGATGGACCGGCGAATCGGCCGCAATTTTTTGAACGCCGGCATCGGTTACGGCGGATCGTGTTTTCCAAAAGACATCGCAGCGTTTATTACTATCAGCGAGCATCTCGGCGTGCCCTTCAATTTGTTGAAAGAAGTGCAAAGGATCAATGCAACGCAGCGGGAGCGTTTCCTCAAAACAGTGCGCACCACGCTCTGGGTCCTGCGCGATAAAAAAATCGCGGTTTGGGGCCTGACTTTTAAGCCAGACACCGACGACATTCGATCGGCTGTCGCAATCGATCTCGTCGCCGATATGCTGCGCGAAGGCGCGCACGTGACGGCATACGATCCGAAGGGCATGGAGAAAGCGCGCGAGGTGAAAGCAATCGACGCGGCCAAATTTTCCGGTTCCGCTCTCGAGGCAGTCGATGGCGCGGAAGCGCTCATCATCGCGACAGAATGGGCCGAATTTGCCAATGTCGATCTTGCGGTGGTGAAAGAGAAAATGACGACGCCGATCATTTTTGACGGGCGAAATTTGTTCGACCCGGAAACGATGGCCAAGCTCGGCTTTCATTATTTTTCCATCGGCCGCAGATCCACGGCCCCGCGCTGACGGGCTTTTCGAGTGGCGCTTAAGACGCGTTCGTCCGCACGCACTACTGCGCTCATGGCGCTGCGTGAGTGGCGCAAAGGACATCAGTTTGCCGATTCGATCTTGCAGCGGCTGCTCGATTCAACCGGACTCTCTCTGCAAGATCGCGCCTTCACGACCGAGCTTTTTTATGGCGTACTGCGGAATTTGACCCTGCTCGATTTCTGGATCGGGCAGCTGCGCGACGGCAAGATCGACAATGACGCGCGAGATTTGCTTCGGCTCGGAATTTACCAACTGCTTTTCCTACGCACGCCGGAACACGCGGCGGTCTACGAGACAGTAGCTATCGCCGCTCCTCGTGCGCGTAGCCTTGTGAATGGAATTCTCCGCGAAGCGACGCGCCGTGCGGCCGAGTTGTGCGCTAAAGCTGACGAGCAGTCGCTCAGCGTGCGCAGGTCCCATCCGGATTTTTTGATCGAGCGTTGGGAAAACAATTTCGGGGAACAAGCGACTGCCGCACTCTGCGACTGGAACAATCAACCCGCTCCGATCTATGCGCGAATTAATCGCCTTCGGATTACGCGCGATGAATTCGCGCAAAAATATCCACACGGCGATCCAGTTCCTGATGATCCGGAGTTTATACATTTTAATCGTTTGCCGACGGAGGCGCTCGATCGCGGCCATTGCTACGTTCAAGATCCGAGCACCGCAATCGCGTGCCGACTGCTCGACCCAAAACCGGGGGAGAAAATCCTCGATGCTTGTGCGGCGCCGGGCGGAAAGACCGGGTATATTGCGCAGCTCGTCTCAAACGAAGCGTCCATCGTGGCGTGTGACCGCGATCTGAAGCGCATAACGCAGCTGCGAAAAAACCTGCAGGGGCTGCGCGCAGAAATTGCGCACGTGATTGAGCAAGACTGGGAAGGGGACGCGGCGGCAGTGGCGGTGAGCGAGCACGGTCCCTTCGATCGCATCCTTTTAGATGCGCCGTGCAGCAACACGGGCGTAATGCGAAGACGCGTGGACGTGCGCTGGCGCTTAACGCCTAACGATTTTGCACGCATGTCGCAAAGGCAAATGTCGATCTTGTCCAGTGTCGCGCGATTGCTCAAACCCGGAGGGGTTTTGGTTTACAGCACGTGCAGCCTCGAGCCGGAAGAGAACGAGCAGCTGATCGCGCAAGCTTTGCGTGAGTTTCCGAATTTGAACTTGATCGAGACAAAATCGGTCCTTCCCTTTCGCGACCATTTTGATGGCGCATTTGCCGCGAAAGTGGTTCGAGTTCGCTGATCGCACCTTGGGCGTAACAGCGGTTGCATCCTGGAGCACCAATGGAATCATTAACCTCTATGCAGGACGCCCGCTTCGATAAACTCGCCAAACTCTTAGTCGAATATTCCACGCGCTTGAAACGCGGTGAAACTGTCTTGATCGAGTCGTTTGATATTCCCGATGAAATGACGATTGCGCTCATTCGGGCGGTGCGAAAAGCGGGCGCGATCCCATTCACGCAAATACAACGCGCGCGAATTAGCCGCGAAGTCGCGCGGAAGACTAACGAACGGCAGTTAAATCTGATTGCTACTCACGAACTGGCGCGCATGAAAAAAATGGATGCTTACATCGCGCTGAGGGGAAGCAACAACATCACCGAACTATCGGACGTGCCGGTGGAACAAATGAAGTTGCTCGCAAAAAAAATGCGGCCGGTGCAAGACCAGCGAGTTCAGAAAACGAAATGGGTCGTGCTGCGCTGGCCGACGCCTTCCATGGCGCAGCTCGCCGGCATGAGCACGGAAGCGTTCGAGGATTTTTACTTTGAAGTTTGCACTCTTGATTACCGCAAGTTGCAACCGGGCATGAAAGCGCTCAAAGCGCTCATGGAAAAAACCGCCCGTGTGGAAATCAAGGGCCCGGGCACTGATTTGCGCTTCAGCATGAAAGGAATTCCAGCAGTCATTTGCGGAGGAGATCGAAATATTCCGGACGGCGAGGTCTTTAGTTGTCCGATCAAAGATTCGGTTCAAGGGCACGTCGCATTTAATGCACCGACAATTTATCAAAGCATTGGGTTCGACGGGATTCGTCTCGAATTTCGCGACGGAAAAATTGTCGATGCAACGAGTAATCAAACAGAAAAACTGAACAAGATTCTCGATTCAGATCCGGGCGCGCGTTACATCGGCGAATTTTCGCTCGGGTTTAATCCGCACATTCTTCACCCGATGCGCGACATCTTGTTCGACGAAAAGATCGCTGGCTCCTTCCATTTCACGCCCGGACAAGCATACGAGGAAGCGGACAACGGCAATCGCAGCCAGGTCCATTGGGACATGGTAAACATTCAGCGTCCGGATTACGGCGGCGGCGAAATTTACTTCGACGGCAAGTTAATCCGTCGCGACGGCGAGTTCTTACCGAAGCAACTGCGATCGCTTAATCGCGGGCGCTTCATCAAACGTTAGATCGTTCGAACGCACTTTTGCAGTGCTAAGAAGTACAACGAAACACCGCGGAATTTTCGCGGTGTTTCAAGGAATAAGATCGACAAGTCCTTATGCTCGCCGAGCCCCGGCCAGATTGAGCTGCATCAGCCCGATCTCGCCACTGGCGGAGAGCTGAACGTTCGCAATCTCAAAATTCGGGGCACCATCGACACTGGCTGCGCCGGGCAATTGCACCGCCACATTTCTCGACGTCGAATTGAGAACGATGGAAGCGATTTCAAACGAAGGGGAAAATTCGACCGTCGCGATTTGGAAACCGGCCGCCACGTTCACCGAGGTTTGGCCTTGGGACGGTGTTAATTGCAAGGGGGCCGCTTCGGAGCCTGGAACGAGCTGCATGCCCGCCACTGTGAATGACGATGAGCTGCGCCCGGCAGGACGTTGCTGCTGCGAAGGAGTAAGCCGAACTGTGCCGAGTGTTCCGCCCGCGAGTTGGATTCCGGAAATTTCGAAGGTCACTTGCAAATTCATCGCCGGTTGCGGTTGCTGCGATCCGACGAGACGCATGGTGACGATCTTCGAGGTCGGCCGCAATTGGAGCGCACCCATCTTGAAGCTTGGAGTAAGTTGCAGTGATGCGATCTCGAACGAGAACATCAATTGCACGGCGGTATGCATTGCGCCGGAAGGTTGCGGAGCGCCGCCTGAAGGAGCAGCAGTTCGCATGACGGGTGAAGGTTGTTGGATCGGTTGAGGCATGGTGGTTGTTGGCTGCGGAGATGAGGGCTCGGTGGAAACGACTTTAGGTGCAAACGAGGGAGATTCAACTGAGGATCGCAGAGCGCTTAGCCCGCCGGCGGCGACGGCGGCGACGGCGGTCTCGGCGAGGTTGGGCATCGGCTCGGGCTCTGGTCTAGTGAGCTCTGGCATAAAAGGTTCGGATGAAAAAGCGGGCATTTGATGCGGAACAGGCTGCCCTTGTCCGACAGGCTCCGCCTCATTGGTCGCCTCTGCTGTCATGGGCTCGTTCAGCGGTGCTTCAGTGCTAATTCCATTGAACGGCACCGTTTCTGGTTCGGTTACGAAAGGAACGTCGGCGACGAGCGACGGCGAAATTTCCGGCGCGGCAAAAGATTCCTCCATCTGAGGGATCGCCGGCGCGGTTTCAGCAAAAATGGGTTCAGCCACTTGCCCGACTGATGGCTCTACAGCGTAACCGAATTCCGGTGCAGGTTCCGAAATAATTTCCGGGGCCGAGGTCGGTTCAGGAGTGAATCCGCCGTTGCCTGGCGCCTCTTCGATTGCGACGTCAGCGATCGCTGGTTCCGCAGTAAATACACGGCCCTGTGATTTCCCGAGTGGCACAACCGTGCGACGCAAAGAAGGTTCCGACGCTTTCAGCTGCAATGAAATTTGTGGA
>CATPCN010000716.1 GCA_955652855.1 uncultured Chthoniobacterales bacterium
GAATTACCAATGGCTTATCAATGAAGAAGACGAGGGGGAGGGGGAAGTGCATGAAGGTGCAGAGCACACCGGCGGTCCGGGCGTCGATCAGTTTTCCGCCGGGCCTTTACGAAACTCTTGAAGATATTGCGAGGCAAAAGAAGGTTTCGCTTGCTTGGGTCGTGCGTGACGCTGCTGAAAGGTACGTCGCAGACCGGACCGGCGCAGCGGAGGAACAGACATCAAGAAAATGACCCGTCTCCAAAACAAGCAGCAGACAGCCGCAGTGCCAAAGCGTACAGCCGTCGTCGATCATCCCACTAAGGCGATCAGCCGGGTGAATCAGAACGTCTTCGAAAACTTTGGAAGAGTCGAGGACGATCTTTGGGCTGCCGCCGACAATCTCCGTGCGAACTCCAAGCTGACGTCCAGCGAATACTGCATGCCGGTGCTGGGCGTTATCTTCTTGCGGCACGCGACCAATCGCTACAACGCCGCGAAACTCCAGATCGCCGAGGAACAGACTTCCGGAACGATGCCAAAGCGCCCCCTATTGAAGCAGGATTTCATCAAGCGCCGCGCACTCATGCTGCCTAAGGAGGCCCGGTACGACGAGTTGCTCAAATTGCCCAAAGGCACGAACCTCGGTTCGGCTCTCGTCGATGCTATGAATGCCATCGAGCGCGACTTTGAGCCGTTGCTTAATCAGCTGCCCAAGGACTACGACAAGTTCGGGAACGATCTATTAGAGGACCTACTCCGCATTTTCGACAGCGACGCTCTCCGTATTGCCAGCGGCGATGTGTTCGGACGCATTTACGAATACTTTCTGATGAAGTTCGCTATGCAGGGCGCGCAGGACAATGGCGAATTCTTCACCCCACCATCACTAGTTCAGACCATCGTGAGTGTCATTGAGCCGGATCACGGCATCGTTTTCGATCCGGCCTGCGGCTCAGGCGGCATGTTCGTCCAGTCGAGTCACTTCATTGAGCGACTCGGTGAGGACACCACACATCGCGTAACGTTTTTCGGCCAGGAAAAGACCGCCACCACGATCCGGCTCGCGAAGATGAACCTCGCCGTCCATGGACTGGAGGGCGATATCCGCGAGGCGAACACCTTCTACGAAGATGCCCACGACCTCTATGGCAAGTGCGATTTCGTGATGACCAATCCGCCCTTCAACGTGGACATGGTGGACGCCGAGAAAGTAAAGGATGACCGTCGCCTTCCGTTCGGCCTGCCGGGCGTGAACAAGGCCAAGAAAGTCTCCAACGGCAACTATCTCTGGATTTCTTATTTCTACAGCTACCTCGGGCCGAAGGGCCGCGCCGGATTCGTTATGTCGTCGCAGGCCAGTAGTGCTGGGCACGGCGAGGCAGAGGTCCGCCGCAAACTCGTTGAGACCGGGGATGTGGACGTCATGATATCCATCCGCCCCAACTTTTTCTATACGCGCACCGTACCCTGCGAGCTGTGGCATTTCGACAAAGGCAAACCGGTCAACCGCCGCGACCAAGTGCTGATGCTTGACGCACGCAACATCTATCGGAAGGTGACGCGCAAGATTTATGACTTCTCCCCCGAGCAACTTCAGAACCTCGCCGCCGTCGTTTGGCTCTACCGCGGCGAATCCGACCGCTTCCTCTCGCTGGTGCAAAGCTACCTCGACCGCGCAATTGTTGAAGCCGCCGCAATCGCGGAAAAATCCACCGCCTTCCGCAAGGCTTATGATGCCCTCGGAAAGGCCGTTGCGCCGTTCCTGAAGACACTGTCGACTGACTCGCCGCTGCGCGAGCTGATTGGTGAGCGCGACACCGCCGCCAATGCGTGTTTCAAATCGTTGGATCAATGGATGGCTCGCATCGCCAAGGATTGGATAAAATCCTGCGAGCCGAAACTCTCTGCGCAGAAAAAGCGTCTTGCCGAACTCGATGCGCTGACTGAGGCTTGCCGAGACCTTATTAAAGATGTGGATCTCGTTTGCAAACTCGCTACCCGGCTGGTGGACGTTGCGGAGAAGGATGGGTTTGCCCGCGACCACGAAGAATGGGACAGCCGCGCTATCGGGCGGCTCGAAAAAGATCTCAATAACCTTCGCAAGGATGTCGTCGAACAGCTTAAGAGCACCGCCTATTTTCAGCGTCAGGCTCACTGGCTGATTTCACGGTTCCCCGACGCGAAGTTCGCGGCCGTTCCTGGCCTGTGCCGGGCGGTGCCACGCGCTGACATCGAAGCTGCCGACTGGAGCCTTACTCCTGGCCGCTATGTTGGCGTTGCTCCTCAGGAAGTCGATGAGGATTTTGATTTCGAACAAGCTCTGCGTGATATTCACGTCGAACTGGCCGATCTGAATGACGAAGCCACATTGTTGGCGGCGAAGATTCAGGAGAATTTTGAGGGCCTAGGCATATGAAGTGGACTACGAAGCCCTTGGCCGAAGTAGCGGACTTCTCCTTGGGAAAGATGTTGGACGATAAGAAAAACAGAGGAGCGCCTCTGCCTTACCTTGCCAATATCAATGTGCGCTGGGGTGAGTTCGATCTTGAGAATCTCCGCGAGATGCGGTTCGAGCATGACGAGATGGATCGCCATGGGCTGAAGTGCGGCGATATCGTAATGTGTGAAGGAGGTGAACCAGGACGATGCGCAATCTGGAAAGAGCCAGTGCCAGGAATGATGATTCAAAAGGCTCTTCATCGCATTCGTCCGCACGACTGCCTTGATCATCGCTTCTTGTTTTACTCGTTCTTGCACAAGGGGAAGATTGGGACCTTTGCTCCCCTGTTTACAGGGGCCACTATTAAACATCTTCCGCGCCAACAGCTGGCAAAGGTTGAGATTGAATTCCCGCAACTTGAAGTTCAGCGGAGCATAGCCGATGTCCTTTCCGCATACGACGACCTGATGGAGAACAACCGGCGGCGTATGGCTCTGCTGGAAGAGGCGGCACGACTACTTTACGGGGAGTGGTTTGTTCGCTTTCGCTTTCCCGGCCACGAGCGTGCCCGCATAATCAACGGCGTACCAGAGGGATGGGAGCAGAAGGCGCTAGGTGATCTTTGCACCGACGTGCGAGAAACCGCTACACCTGATCAACTTGAGCCTGATACACCCTATATCGGCCTTGAACACTTGCCGCGTCGTTCAGTTACGCTTTCCGAGTGGGGACGCGCTTGCGACGTAACGAGCACAAAACATCGTTTTCGCGCCGGCGAGATTCTCTTCGGGAAGATTCGACCCTACTTCCACAAAGTCGGGATCGCATTCATTGACGGCGTGGCCTCATCCGACGCTATCGTAATTCGCCCGATCAGGTCGGACTTGAGCGGGCTCGTGTTGGCGACGGTGTCTAGCGACACGTTCGTTGCAGAAACAGCGCAGACCATGCGCGAGGGTTCGAAGATGCCCCGTGCCGATTGGAAAAGAATGAAACAGTTCCCGGTCGCCGTCCCCCCCTCGGGAATGCTTACCTCATTCAATGAGGTGATTTCAGCCATCACCGAGCAACTCAAGACGCTCACCTTTCAAAACCACAAGCTCCGTACTGGTCGTGACCTCTTGCTGCCGCGCCTTATGGATCGGGAAATCGCCATATGAAGGCCGAAGATGTTCGACTCACTGAGTTACTGGAGGGGCCAAAGCAGTTCATCGTGCCTGTATTCCAACGTGATTACAGTTGGGGCACCAAGCATTGTCTTCAACTGTGGAAAGACATCGTTCGAGTTGGCACGGAAAAGGCACCGAAGCCGCATTTCGTCGGTTCAGTCGTGTACATCGCTGCCGAGGAAACCTCCGCAAAGATCACGCGGTGGTTGTTGATCGACGGGCAGCAGCGTCTTACAACTGTGACGCTTTTGCTTGCGGCTCTCAGAAATCGGATGGCGACTGCTGATCCTGACGCACAGCATTCAACCGATGACGACGCTTTGCCAACACGACTAGAGCTGGAGGATTACTACCTTTCTAATACGCATGGAAAGGGAGATCGCCGCCACAAACTTCACCTCCGGCGCGCGGACCAGGAAACTCTGGCAGCCTTAGTGGAGGGGAAGGAACTTCCGTCCACCGTCTCGGAACGCATACGGGAGAACTTCGCGTTCTTTGAGGAACAGTTGGCTAACGCTGACCTCGATCTTGTTTATCGGGGCATCAAGAAGCTGGTGGCTGTGGATGTCAGTCTAACCCGCGGCCAGGACGATCCCCAAATGATCTTCGAGAGCCTGAATTCCACCGGCCTCGATCTGACTCAAGCCGACCTGATCCGTAATTTCGTATTGATGCGGCAGGATGAACAACTCCAGACGCAACTGTATCTAGACTACTGGCAGCCTATAGAGAAAGCCTTCGGACCGCGTTATCGCACAGATTTCGACAAGTTCGTGCGGGATTACCTGACCCTTCAGCTCAGGCCCAGCAAGCAGCACAAAGCAGACGAGATCTACCAGCACTTCCGCAGCTACTTTCACAGCGTCGGGGGCAGCAACCCGACCGAAGACATTCTGGCAAATCTCAAGCGCTTCGGCAGTTACTACGTCGCCTTCAGCCTTGGGAAGGAGGAGAACCCGAGACTCAAGGAGGTATTTCGCCGCTTGCGCCTTCTAGTGGAGGTTGCTTCACCGGTGGTTTTGAGGCTCTACGACTGTTACAGCCGCGCAAAGACTTTAACATTGGACGAGTTTGTCACAGCGATCGAAGTCCTGGAGAGCTACGTTTTCCGGCGTTCTGTCTGTGCTATGCAAACACGCAACCTCGGTCAGATCTTTGCGACGTTGGCATATCGAATTAAAGAAGAGTCTCCGCTACTCAGTTTGAAAGTCGCGATACACCGCCAAGGGAAAAAGCGTCGCTTCCCCACAGACGCTGAATTTCAGGAAAGTCTGGAGACACGAGATGTTTACGAAATGCGGCACTGCCACTATCTGCTCGATAGGCTGGAGAACGACAGCAAGGAAAAGATCGACACGGCCAACTTCACGATTGAACACGTGATGCCTCAGAATGAGGACTTGCGCGCAGAGTGGCAGGTGATGCTCGGTGCGGACTGGAAGGCTGTCCAGCAAGTGTGGTTGCATCGTCTGGGGAACATCACACTCACCGGCTATAATTCCGAATACAGGGACCGTTCCTTCGCAGACAAGAAAGCTGTAAAGGATGGCTTCGACGATAGTCCGCTCCGGCTGAACAAGTTCATCCGCGAGCAGTCATCATGGACAGCTGTGGAAATGGAGAAGCGTGGACAGGATCTCGCGGCAAAAGCCATCGGAATTTGGCCAGCTCTCGTTGTTGATATGGAAGCCGTGAGGGAAGAAGAGCTTGAGGAGCGCAAAACTCAGGCGGCCCGGTATAACCTCGACAAACTGGAGTTCGATGCAGAATCCAAAGCACTGTTCGATCTTTTGCGCCCCCAGATTGTGGCGCTCGGCGATGATGTCATCGAGTTATGCGGACCCAAAAGCGTCACCTATCGGGTTTTCGATTTTTTCGTGGAATTGATTCCGAGAAAGCGTCGCCTATCCCTCATTGTCAATCTCGATTACGAAGATTGCGATGATCCTACGCAACGGGCATCTGATGCAACGGAGTGGGCGTTCATAACACACGCATCGGAGAGCGGAGGCGTTCTGTTTAGCCTTCAAGATGCGTCCCACGTGGCGCCGGCCATGCATATTATTCGTCAGGCTTACGAGGGGGTATCAGAATAGTTCCGCCATGGCCTATACGGACATCAACAGCGAAGACCGGCTTGTTCAAGCTACATTCGCAGAGCACCTGGAAAAGGTTCTCGGCTGGGAGAGCGTCTATGCCTGGAATGCTGAAACCTTCGGAACGGCCGGCACACTTGGGCGCGCGGATACGCGAGAGGTTGTGCTTACGCGGGACCTCCGCGCGGCGATAGTGCGGCTGAATCCTCAATTGCCGCCGGCAGCAGTGGAAGAAACTGTCGGCACGCTGACGCGCCACGATTTCTCACGCTCCCTTTTTCAGCACAATCAGGAATTTTATAAGTTCATCCGCGACGGCGTGCCCGTGAGCTACCGCGATGCGCAGGGCCACACTCGCCATGCACAGGCTCGGGTTATAGATTTCTTGAACGGTACCGTCGCGGACGGCAAGCCGAGCAACCGCTTCGTTGCGGTTCGCGAGTTGAAAATCACAGGACTACGCGCGCCGAGTTACAACCGCCGCGCCGATCTGGTCTGCTTCGTTAACGGCCTTCCTCTTGTCTTCATAGAATTGAAGGCAGTTTATAAGAACATCCGCGCCGGGTTTGACGGCAATCTACGCGATTACCTCGACGAAAACGTCATCGCCCATGCCTTTCACCACAATGCTTTCCTTATCGTCAGCAACGGTCATCGCGCACGCTATGGCTCAATCACCAGCCAGTGGGAACATTTCGGCGAGTGGAAGCGCCAGGGCGAGCGCGACAAGGGTAGCGTGGAAGCGGAAGTCCTGCTCAACGGTATGCTTGCCCACGACCGGCTCCTCGACCTCGTGGAAAACTTCATCCTGTTCGATTCCAGCAAGCCTGGCATGACGCGAAAGGTGGTTGCGCGCAATCACCAGGTGCTTGGCGTCAACAACGCGGTTGCCTCCGTCTGGAGACAAGAGGAATTAAAGCGAGAATTTCCGCCGGAGAAGAGACTCGCCTATCGAGTGATCGAACTCCCAAAGGAGGAAGCCACCGACGAAGACCTTCTGCCGGTGGTTCAGGCCGTCGAAGAGGAGAATGGCAAGAACCTGTTCAAGTTGGTGGAATCCGCGCATCCTGACCTTGGCAAACTCGGAGTTTTTTGGCACACGCAGGGGAGCGGCAAGTCATATTCAATGACGTTCTTCGCCGAAAAAGTGCGCCGTAAGATTTCTGCCAAGTTCACCTTCCTGCTGATGACCGACCGCAACGACCTGGATAGTCAGATTTACCGGACCTTCGTTGGTTGCGGCGTGGCCGAGGAACAGACCCCTCGCGCCGCCTCGGGCGAGGAACTGAGGGAACTGTTGAAGCAGAACCATCGCTACGTCTTCAGCCTGATCCACAAGTTCAATCAAGACGTGAGCCCAGATGAACCTTACAGCACGCGCGATGACATCATCGTTATTTCCGACGAAGCGCATCGCACGCAGGCCGGAAAACTCGCGCGGAATATGCGGCTCGCCTTGCCGAATGCCGCGTTCATCGGTTTCACCGGTACACCGCTGTTCAAACACGACCACCTGACGAAGCGCATCTTTGGCGGTTACGTGTCGCGCTATGACTTCAAGCGCTCTGAGGAAGACGGCGCGACCGTGAAGCTCGTATACGAAAACCGTGGCGAGAAGCTCGGCATTGCCCGGCTTGACCTCAATGACCGTATCGCCGACGCCATCGCAAAGGCCGACCTCGATCCGGATAAACAAGCGTTGTTGGAAAAGCTGCTCGGCCAGGATTATGAGGTGATCACTGCGGATGAGCGGCTAGACAAGATCGCCGCCGATTTTGTAGAGCACTGCACGACACGCTGGCAATCTGGAAAGTCCCTGCTTGTGTGCATTGACAAAATCACATGCGCCCGAATGTATCAGCGGATCATCCCGCGTTGGCAAACGAAGCTCAAATCTGTGCGGGCCTCTGTCGCCGCAAAGGAGAAGGAACTCGCAGCAGCGGCGGATGACGAGACGCGGGCGCGGCTGATTGCCCATCGTGACCTGATTAAAGCACAGGAGCAGTGGCTTGAGGAGACCATTGTCGAAATCATCATCAGCGAGGGACAGAACGAAGTCGCCGATTTCAAGAAGTGGGGGTTCGACATCATTCCACACCGCTCACGAATGAAGCAGGGATTCGAGGTCGGCGAAAAACGAGTAGATGTCGAGACAGCCTTCAAGAATCCGCAGCATCCCTTCCGCGTGGCGATAGTCTGCGCCATGTGGCTTACCGGCTTTGACGTGGAGTGTCTCTCAACGCTCTACATCGATAAACCGATGAAGGCCCACACACTGATGCAGGCAATCGCACGCGCAAACCGCGTTTATCCGGGCAAGGATTTTGGCCTGATTGTGGACTACAATGGCATGCTCAAGAGCCTGCGCGAGGCGCTTGCTCAATACGCTCTCGGCGATGAAGGGGGAGGGGAGGAAGAAATCGTCGCGCCTATAGAAGAGCGCGTCGCCGCACTAATTGCTGCGATCGAGGAAACTGAAAAACATCTCCGCAGCCTCGGTTTTGATCCCGCAAGGCTGATCGGTGCCAAAGGTTTTCCGCGAATCCAGGCAATCGCCGACGGCGTGGAGGCTGTCATCAGTTCACGGGACGATGGTCGCCGTCGTTTCGAGATCATGGCGCGCCAGATTTTCATCCGCTTTAAGGCGCTCATCATGGAGCCTGTGGCCTTTGCATATGCCGAGCGCCACGACAATATTGAAGCGATCTACAAGAAGCTCGAAGAACGACGGGATACAGCGGACGTGACAGAGTTGCTCAAGGAGCTGCATAGGATTGTGAATGAAGCCGTCGCTACTCACCAGCCCGGAGGCGGCGGATCGCAGTCATTTCACTATGATCTCAGCACCATTGATTTGGCAAGACTACGCGACGAGTTTTCTAAGAAGGTGAAACGAAAAGCCACGGCCTTGCAGGACATCCGGCAAATCGTCGAAGACAAGCTGGCCCTGATGCTCCAACAGAATCCGCAGCGGATGGACTACTACAAAAAGTACTCGGAGATAATTGCCGACTATAACCGCGAGAAAGACCGAGTGACCATCGAGGAAACATTCGCCAGGCTTGTCGAAATTAACAATAGCCTCGATGCAGAGCAGCGTCGGGCGGCTGAGGAGGGCTTGAGCGAGGACGAATTGGCATTATTCGATCTCTTGAAGAAAGATAACCTCGGCAAGGCCGATAGGGAGCGGGTGAAGCTGGCGAGCCGGACCCTGCTTGAATCGGTGCTCAAGCTGATCGCTCCCTTGGAGCGCTGGACCGACAAGGAGCAAACTCAAGCGGAGGTTGAGGTCGGCATTCTTGACCACGTATTCCAGACACTCCCCACCCCGCCTTTTACGACCGATGAAAAACAGATCGCGGCGAAAAAGGTCTATCAACACCTCTGGCAGCAAAGCTCGGCTAATGCTGGCAGCTCAGCGTTTGCAGCATGACTCGCCACTCAAAAATGCTTCTTGGTGAATTCGTCAGCGGCCAACATCAGATCGCTTAAACTGTGGACAAGCCATGAGAGACGGGGAGGAGTGAGGTTAGCGTCGATTTTAGTGTTGCCCGACGAATCGATCTTCCAGTCCGACGCTGGTTCGGGAGACGACTGACCGACTGACGCAAAAAGATTGCGTCCGGGAGCAGAACGGTGAGCGAGAATGCCTCGATAATTGTCCCACTCTGCGAATTTTGGGTCAGTGATGAAGGTTTTCAGTACTGTTGTAATACCCTCGTTGGGAAATGCCTTGGCAAACGCTTCAGACGTGGTCTTGCAGTTGATTCGCTTGATCTGGCCTGGCTTCTGCGTCGGAAAGTGGGAGGGTTGAATCTGTGCTGCGGCAAAGTACATGAAGAAGCTGAAGCTATCCAATGCGGCGAAGCCGGAGACGAAGAAGTCGAACAAGAATGCCTCTTGCCTATACCGCTCTATGACCGGCGGTGCGTCCCCGAATGTCTGAACGGATTGGGTGAACGCTTCCGAGTAATCGGCGCAGGCGCGCAGCCGGAATCGTATACCGTTCTGCGCTCCCAGAAAGCCATCCAGACTAGGTGACGGATTTTTCAGCTTTGGCACGACTCGATTCTTGATCGCCTCAAGTGTTGCCTCAGGGAACCCGGCGGGCATGGCGAGATTGGGGGCCGCCACAGCCGGCTGGCGTGTTTCCGGCGCTCCCTGGGTCACCGGAGAAAACTTGCTTTTCATAGTCTCTAAGAATCCTTCAGGGAGTTCCAGGGGACGCTGCAAAACGCGTCGCACTCGACACCAGGTCGTCACGCCGTGCATCCACGCCAGTTCTCGGACCAGTCGTTCCAGATGGGGCTTCAGGTGCTCCATAAGTTCTGCTTCCACCTTCGTTAAGCTCGCGGCCGCGGCCGGACTATCCGCCAAAGCCAGTTGCCGCAGAGTGTCGAGCAGAGGTGATGCCAGGTCCTGCGACCGCAAGCGAA
>CATPCN010000717.1 GCA_955652855.1 uncultured Chthoniobacterales bacterium
CCGAAAGCGTTCCTCGAGCCACGCTCAAGGAGGCGCGAGAGAGCGTCGAGCGCGAGCTGGTCGAGCAGGCGCTCAAAAGACATTCGGGAAGAGTGACCCCCGCCGCATCCGAATTAGGGGTTAGCCGTCCGACCCTGTATGAATTAATGGACAAGCTCGGCATTGCCAAACAGCGCGCAAGTACAAATATCAACTAAGATCGAAACCATCGACCGAATGCAAACGTCGAAAATCTCATTCAAAATCGTGACGCTGATTTTAGCAGCCACGCTCATCACCGCCTGCACCAAGGAAAGCAAGAAAGCGCGCTTACTTGCCGAGGCCGACAATTATTTTAAAGCGGGCAACTATGACAAAGCCAAGCTGAGCTACCTCAACGTGCTGCGGCTGGATCCGGCAAACGCGCTCGCATTCGAAAGAATCGGAGCAATGTGGCAGGATGAAGGAGCACCCCTGCGCGCCGGTGCATTTCTGGCCAGAGCGACCGTGCTCGATCCGGGCAACGCTCAAAATCGGATACGGCTTGCCCGTTCTTATGTGGCCACGGGACAGTTCGCCGCCGGAAAAAAAGAAGCCCTCAATGTGCTCGCGCAAGTCCCGGACAATGGCGATGCTATTATCGCTTTAACTGAAGCGGCGCGAACCAAAGAAGACATTGAGGCCGCCGGGGAACAGCTCCAGAAATTCCCCAAAAAGGACGACGTCTCTTTCCACCTCGCTTCGGCGAATCTGTTTCTTCACAAGGGCGACCCGGCCGCGGCGGGCAACGCCTTCCGGCAGGCGCTCGCTGTCGATCCCAAATCGTCCACCGCGCACATGGCGATGGGAGATTTGTATCTATTCCAGAAAGACCAGAAGCAAGCCGGCGAAGAATACAAGAAAGCGGCAGACCTTGCGCCTGTTCGATCAATCGAACGGTTTAAGTACGCCGCGTTCAAGTCCGCCACCGGTGATGCCGAGGAAACCAGAAGGGTTGCCACCGAGATGACCAGGAAGGCGCCGGATTATCTCCCCGGCTGGATCTTGCTGGCCGAGCTTTCCTTGAAAGACAAGAAATACGATGAGGCGCTCTCGCTTCTTGAAAATGTTTTCGGTCGCGACCCGGAATACATGGATGGCCGCAGACTGCAAGGCAATGTGCTTGTGGCTAAGGGCGAGACCAAAAAAGGGGTCGAAGTTCTGGAGCGACTAGACCAGACCTACCCGGATACCCCCCTCATCAAATACGAATTGGCACGTGCATATGTCCAAAATAAGAATATGAATCAGGCGGCGGTCGCCTTGGATCAGGCCGTCACAATCAATCCGAACTATGACGATGCCGTTCTAATGCTCGCCGGGATCAATCTTGGCACCGGCCATGGTGACAAGGTGATCGAACCGATGACCCGGCTGCTGAGAAGAATGCCCGATCTCAAGAGCGCCGCATTCCTCCTGGCCGCCGCCTATGGCTCGCTTGATCGGTGTGATGATGCCACCGTAGTTCTCGAGGAGCATGTCAAGCTTGCGCCGCAGGATCCCCAACCCCAGGCGGTGCTCGGCCTGACCTTGCGTCAGGCCAAGAGATATGCCGAAGCCCGCCAAGCTTTTGAAAAGGCCGCCCAACTCGCGCCCGATGACTTGGCAGTGCTCAATCAACTCGTGGACCTGGAGCTGCTGGACAAGCATTTCGACGTTGCTCGGCAGAGGGTAAGAAGTCAGTTCCAAAAAAATCCCGATGTGCCAATCGCCCATTTTTTGGACGGCAAAATCCTGAGCGCGGAGGGAAAATGGGATTCAGCCGAGGCAGAACTTCAGAAGGCGATCCAGCTCGATCCCAATTTCTCCAGCGCCTACAATCTGCTGGTCCAAGCCTATCTTGCCACAAATAAACTTCCGCAGGCGGTTAGCCAATTGCAAGCGCTGCTGTCGAAGAACCCCAATAATAAGTCGGCACTCATGACGCTGGCGGTCATATACGAGCAGATGAAAGATTACCCAAAGGAGCGGGATGCATATGAGAAGCTTCTCGCGATCAACCCCAACTTCGTTCCCGCATTAAATAACCTCGCTTATCTCTACACCGAGCGGCTCAATGATTTGAATAAGGCTTACGACTTGGCGCGCAAGGCCCACGACCTTCAGCCGCAAGACGCTTCTGCCGCCGATACTCTAGGCTGGGTCCTTTACAAACGCGGCGACTATCAGCAGGCCCTGACGATTCTGCAGGAGAGCGCTGAAAAAGCTCCTGACAATCCCGAGATTCAATTTCACCTGGGCATGACTGCCTACATCATGGGCCAGACAGATCTGGCAAGGGTCGCCCTTCGAAAAGCCACAAATACACCCAAAGATTTTCCGGGCAAGGACGAGAGTAAACATCGCCTCGCCTTGCTCGAGAGCGGCACGGGCGCCTCGCCGGAATTGTCGATTTCACAACTCGAGGCCATGACCAAGGAGCAGCCTAACGATGTCATCGTCCAGATGCGTCTGGGGGAAGCTTACGAAAAACAAGGCGCGCCGGACAAAGCAGCCGCGGCTTTTGAGCAAGTGCTAAAACTGAATCCCAAACTGGCTGCGGCCATAACCAAACTCGCGCGACTCAATGCTGGACCGCTCCAGAAC
>CATPCN010000718.1 GCA_955652855.1 uncultured Chthoniobacterales bacterium
CATGTGACTTCCGAACTGGTGTTCATTCTCAACTCGGCCCGCTTGCTCACCGGTTCGTCGTCCGAAATGTTGTACCAGACAGCGCCAGTAAGCGCGCCAATCCGTCGAGGCACAGCGCGATTACTGGGTCGAGCGCGCCGAATTGGAGAAAGCAGTGGGGGGTTCGCTCAGCGGAAAGTTACTTCAGCTCTCCGGGAGCAAAGAAATCGTGCACGGGAGATAAACATATGATTACACGACGAAAATTTTTAAGCGGGACAGCGGCCGCGGCTGGCGGCGTTTCATTGTTGCGCAGTGTTGTCCCCGCCGCGGCGCAGACAATTTCGCCAACGCCCACACCAGTTCCGCTCGCGCAACCGGGTCGGGATTACACGCCGGTCATTACACCGAACAATGTTTCGCTTCCGTGGAAGATTGTTGACGGCGCAAAGGTCTATCACCTCGTCGCGGAGGAAGTGAAACACGAGTTTGCTCCGGGTCTCGAAGCATATTGCTGGGGATTTAACGGTCGCGTGCACGGGCCGACTATCGAAGCGGTCGAAGGCGACCGAGTGCGCATTTACGTGACGAACAAACTACCCGCCGCGACGAGCATTCACTGGCACGGAATTATTCTGCCGAACGGAATGGACGGAGTGAGCGGGCTTACGCAACCGCCGATCAAGTCCGGCGAGACGTTCAAATATGAGTTCACTCTCAAACAGCACGGCACCCACATGTATCACTCGCATCATGACGAGATGACGCAGATGGCGCTCGGGTTGATGGGACTGTTCGTGATTCATCCGCGCAATCCAAAGTATCGCGTCGATCGTGACTTCGCTTTCCTGCTCAGCGAATGGCGGATCGATACCGGCACGATGCGGCCAAACCCAAATGAGATGACCGAGTTCAACATTTTCTCTTTCAACGCGCGTATTTTTCCCGGAACCGAACCGCTCGTGGCCAAGCTAGGCGATCGAGTGCGAATCCGTTTCGTCAATCTCAGCCCGATGGAGCATCATCCGATGCACGTTCACGGACATAGCTTTCGCGTTGTTGAAACTGATGGCGGTCAGATTCCGGACTCCGCGCAGCAGATCGAATCGACTGTGCTCGTTCAGGTGGGGAGCGCGCGCGCTATCGAATTCATCGCCGACAATCCCGGAGATTGGCCACTGCATTGCCACATGACCCATCACACAATGACCCAGATGGGCGACAAGTTCCCGAATATGATCGGCGTCAAGTCCGGCGACCTGGATAAAAAAGTGCGCGCATCGCTGTTGCCCGGCTACATGAGCATGGGCCAGACCGGCATGGCCGACATGGGCACGATGGGAATGCTCATGCCGCGAAACAGCCTCTCGATGATGGGCGGGCCCGGACCGTTCGATTACATCAGCATGGGTGGAATGTTCACAGTGCTGAAAATCCGCGAAGGAATCACGTCATATGAAGATCCCGGCTGGTATCGACATCCTGAAGGCACGGTCGCAAGCCTTGCCAGTAATGAACAGCTTGCGCATGACGGAATAGAAATACAGACGCAGCCGTCAGTCGAAAAGGCGGCGCATCATCACGGCGCTTAGGAGAACACTGATGCATTGGCTTTGGATGAGTTTTTATCATGCCGCAGCCATGCTCTGGGAAACATTGTGGGCGTTGGTACTCGGTTTCAGTCTTTCAGCGATCACGCAGGTCTTTGTCAGCAAAGAACAAATGGCTCGTGCCTTCGGGCGCGCGGGGCTACGCGAGGTTGCGCTCGCGACAGCGCTGGGTGCGGCGAGCTCGTCGTGTTCCTACGCCGCCGTTGCCGCGGCTAAGACCGCGTTCAAAAAAGGCGCGGCCCTCGTGCCAGTGCTCGCCTTTATGTTTGCGTCGACCAATCTTGTCTTCGAACTCGGAGCCGTCCTCTGGGTGCTGATGGGATGGTTATTTGTGCTCGCTGAAACAATCGGTGCGCTGGTGCTCATCGCGATTATGTGGCTGATCGTGAAGCTCACGTTGCCAAAGGGCCTCGTCGAACAAGCTCGCGCACACGCGGAATCCGCAGAAGAAGCGACCTGCCATGAGGACGCCGACGACATGCATATGGGTTTGAAAGAAAAAATCCCTCGCTCCGAAACCTGGCGAAACGTCGCTGATGCCTTTTCCATGGACGTGTCGATGTTGTGGAAGGAATTGCTCGCCGGCTTTTTGATTGCGGGTTTCGCAGTGGTGCTCGTGCCGGAGAATTGGTGGCAGGGCTTGTTCATGACACATGGGTCGGTAGCGGTGCGCTTGGTGGAAAATGCAATCGTCGGCCCGCTGATCGCCATTGGCTCGTTTGTTTGTTCCATTGGCAACATCCCACTCGGGAGTTTGCTCTGGTCGAGCGGCATTAGCTTCGGAGGTGTTATCTCGTTCATCTACGCCGACCTGATCGTGATCCCGCTACTGATCATCTACCGCAAGTATTACGGCACGAAAGCCGCGATCTACATCACGCTCGTTCTGTTTGTCTCAATGGTTGCCGCCGGAATCATCGTCGATGTCGGATTCGACGCGTTTGGCTTAGTCCCGTACGGGCCGCGCCCGTCCAGCCCGGCGGCAATGGCTTCGTTCAGTTGGAACTATACGTCGTGGCTCGACTTGGCCG
>CATPCN010000719.1 GCA_955652855.1 uncultured Chthoniobacterales bacterium
CGGCGGTATCCGACAGTTCAGGGGCGGCAAGAGCGACCCAAACGGCGGACCGTGTACAAGCGGCGTTACGTGATGTTGAATCGGGCGTTAAGAATTACCCGCGGGACTTCTCACCTTATGAGAATAGAGGGCCCGGCCTGCTTCCTAAGAAGCCTAGTGGCTACTATCGAGAATATACGGTTCCACCGGCACCAGGTGTCGCGGATCGGGGTGAGCGGTTGGTTATAGGAAGAAAGGGAGAGATCTACTACACGCCTAATCATTATAAGACCTTTAAGAAACTTAAGTAAAATATTATGCAAGATCATTCGCACGACGGGGAGATGTTGTCCAAAAACAACACATCGGATCGAACGTGGAGAGAGCTGGCGAAAATCGCAGAGCCGCTCCATTGTGTCTTGATCGCACGGATCGACCTCAATTGTAAGACGCCTGAGCAGTTGTTTGAACAGGTTGCTCGGGAGTTGCAGTTTCCATCCTATTTTGGTAAGAATTGGGATGCGCTATTGGATTGTCTCCGTGATCTGTCATGGTTTGGTTCAAGAGACGCCTACGTTTTCCTGCTGACGCACCCAGGCACCCAGTCAGGGCTATCGAGCGATGATCGTCGCACACTTGAGGAGGTCTTGCAGGATGCACGGTCATGGTGGCTAGAGCAAGGGAAACCGTTTCTAGTAATGAAACTGTTCTTGCCGGATGTGCCTTGAAAGCTCCGGTGTCGACAGGGCGAAGCGACTTTAATTGGATCTCGTTCGGTCCCCGATAGGTCCAGCGATTCGCGGATCGACACAGTTTCCGCGATGGCGTGCTTCAGGTCCTTCGGAAACGTGCGCCTGCGCAAGCTCGCTGCACTTGAATACTGAAGCTCACCACAGCTACAAAATTAACTACAGTCGTTCGCTCGGTCCTGAGAAAACGACTGTATTTTATTGATTCCATTGGTCGGGGCGGGGCGATTTGAACGCCCCTGCGCCCAAGGCATGCTACTGATCGACCGTATTCGTTCCACAAGCCCTTCTGATTCATACGTTTGCGTATAGAGTATCTACAAGCGTAATCGTAGCATGTAGTCAGAATTGTAGCTGTTGCTTCCCTCAAAGATCAACGGGCGATTTCGCGAATCCCCAAGTGAGAAGCGGAGCGCCCATCGAACGCCAAAACGCCGACGAAGGGCAGTGGGCCCCCACCCATACCCGGCGAATCTGCAAACGTGATTCGCTTGGAAAATGTAGACCAGGCAACCTGGCGAGGTTACGCAATAACGGATTCACCTAAGACAGTCGCGCCTGTGATGCAGTGGGCTAATGGTCCGTCGGCTGTTAACGTGACCACGGGAGGAGTTCATAACAGGTCCGAATTCGCTCCTCAAGCAATGGGTGCTCAACATCAATGTCCTCGAAAGCGGGCAGGGCTAAAATGAATGCAAGATGCGCTGCGAGGATTGGACCCATGACGCGATAGCCACCGATCCTTCCTCTGTAAATGACCAAATCCGGTCGGCTAATGTAGGAGTGGAACCACGAAGGAAAGACGCCCGAGCTCGGTAATATCGCTCTTCTTTCGTAAAATCTTTTCATCGGCGTTAATCCGACACCGTGTGCCATCATCGCGTGCGACTGCTCAGAGTTCACGAAGTGATCAAGAATAACATTCGCGCCTGTTTCGGAGCCAAGACTTCCCTTCAATGCAGCGAAACACCAATCTCCATTGCCCCAGACTCCGCCGGGAAGTCGAAGAAGTTGTAGCCCTTTATCCCGGTAGCTGTCAGACTCTTGGAAGTCATTTAGCATTTGACGATATGTGCTGTACCAGTGGCGAGAGAAAACGGCATTGGGATCAACGTTGAACTGTACGTTTGTTCGCGCGTCCCCGAGCCTATTGCTCTTCCAGGGCCCGAGCTCTACATGACCAGTCCATCGCTGAGCCAAAAGGCGTCGCAAAATAACAATAGCCTCGAGTACGGCTTGGTGGCAGGCACCGCTAATATTGAAATTGTCACGAAAGTCGTCCCAATTGAATTTGTCCCCACAGAGGGAGAGCAGTATCTCAAGGAACAAGCAATTCAAAGTCTCGGGCGTCTCATCCGCGAAGTCGAAGAGTGCCATTCCTTCTGGCTTGGTGCCCCGTTTCTGGATGAAGGCCTCAGCCGCCTCGATAAGATCATTCCAGCTATAGTTAGGAGGCACATCATCCTCTTCGTGACGGATTTGCCACTTTTTATTCCGCAGGTCGCCTTCGACAAACTCCAGGAACTCGCGACTTGTTACGAGAAACGAAGGGTTAAGGAAGTACGGGACCGAATTCGTCTTAGGAAGGGAGGGATCGGCGTATACGAGATCGCCCAACGTCTCCTTCCAAGCGTCGCGACGCGACCACAAGGGCTCATGCTCACTCTCATGGTCCGAATCCATGAGTGACGGAAACGAAATGAACCGAAACGCCTCACGAATAACTAAGTGTAGATCCTTATGGAGCGAGATTGTGGCTGGCGCGATGTTACGCCTCGAGAACGAGTCTTTAGACGGCCGCACAGAAACCGTGTAGTTTGCGGGGTTCAATCGTTCAAGATTACGAGCGAGATCATTGAAGAAACGTTCCTGCAGATTCGTTCCTGCATCAAGGTTTATATATACGCGGCCCGGTTCTAGGATTTCATGATTGAAATTAGCAACGAGATCGAATGAGTTCTCGATTCGTATGACGCCGTCTCGGCCAATTTTCAGCTCATATTCGCCTCGATCGTGAGTTTCCCCATAAGAATCAGCTACATAGATTCCGATACAACGTCGACCTCTATAAATCTTGCTCTCTGCGACTACACTGACATCGGCGAGGCTTCGAATTTCCTTAAGAATCTTGTCATTGGTATCGTTATAATCAACGGAGTGAACAACCAGCGTAGTAATTCTGTGTCCGTTAAGAAGGTCAAAGAGCGCCGGAAGAAACATCGGGTCTTCGTCCGAGCCTAGGAGGGGAAAACTGGAGGGAATGTTGGCTGTATCGATGATCACGGCACGGTCAATTCTCCGCTGTTCCCATCGCATGTCTCGAATGGTTGCCTCAACGGTGCTCAACACGTCCCCGGCGCGATAATAAGCGGCGCGGAAAAAGAGATGGGTTATGAGGAACTCTTCCTTCTCGCCTTCCGAGCGCATGAAATCTCCGGGTGCGTCGTACCGCAGTCCAAAGGACGAGGTGCGCCAGCGAGCCTGTCGCCCCGGCTGGACAACGGAATCCCTCGTAATCCTATCGTCGGCCAAATGAATAACTAGGTTTGCGACTGGTGGGTCATCGTCCTCCGTGGAATCGATTTGCGAAACGAAAGCCTCCGCGATCGCGGTCTTTGAAACGCCGGGCGGGCCGATGATTGCGGCTAGCGACTCGCGTCTCCAAAAGCTTACCCGTTGTCGTGATACATCCGAATTGCCATCGTCGATTGTATTCGCGGACCGGTCAAAGTACTGGGCAAAGCCGGGTATACCGGGATTTATCGGCGGGAACGTCTCGGGCAGCTGTCGTTCTCGACGTCGTCGGGCCGCAAGTGAAGCAGCACTGGACAAAGAAATCCGCACGCCTTCATCGGAACGAAGTCGAAACGAATGAGTTCCGCGATGCGTTAATTGAAATCGTGACTTGCTCACTTCAATCGTACGAAGGATATATGCCCCAACTGCTGCTGGGACGGCTTGCAAACGAATGCTCAAATCAACAAGGAACTCTTCAAAACGGCGGCCGTCGTCAGTATCCCGCTCAATAACATAAATGGCACTGCATCCCATCGTACGAAGCCATTTCGTTGACTCTACCAGGAATGTCTTCCACGCGGCTTTATCCTCTGCAGAAAGATGACCCAAGCCGATCGAATCGAAGACCACCATCTTCTCTTTGTTGCCAAAGTAATGGAGCGCCGGGTCCTTCACGCAATCATACATGCGACGCCGCATCTCTTCCGAATCAGAGGATGCGGACTCAAGCCAAAGTAATCCTCGTGAGTTCTCTTGACAGCGTTGTACGGCTTCGGACAGATCCTCATAGCGCGATGTGACTTCGATGAACGGTGTCTGCCGTCGATAAAAGCTGGCGATCAATCGAAGAATACTGCTTGCCTCTTGAGTAAGATGGAGGTAAATGCACAGCCCACCTCGTGCGGCAACCTGTGTAGCAATCGCCAGACCGATGCTAGTTTTTCCGGCTCCGGAGACACCAGAGATTGACATCGCTAATAATCCACCGCCAGTAGCGCTTGGGCTTCGCTGCCCGGGAGCAGTGCTTCCACCCAGCCCGAACGGGCGATTCTCCGGAATGAGTAGTCCTCCAAGTAACAGGTCATCCAGGCCCAGGTTCCCGGTTGACTTCGCAAAGATAGCTGTATTCAGAAGAGCAGCAACCGCCCTGAATACGATCCGATAGCCCTCGAAATAAAACTCGCTGCCACGTTTAGGAAGTTGCAGAACATATATCCCCTCAAGTGTTTCGATGATACCTTCCGTCCACTTCTCTACGAGTTCCTCTTGACCGGAGATCAGACTACTACACTGCTTACCCAAAGCTAGCAACTCAGCCCGACTGCACTCTCCCGGAAGTCTATCGAAAGCGTCGGCGAAGGCCTGGAGAAAATGCATAAACCTCTCTGTGTCTTCGAAGTCATAAGCCTCCCTAAGACTCGCTCGGTACCAGTCCCGGAGAAGAGCTTCGTCCACAGGTTGTTGTGTTATAGACCCATCTAAGGTCGTGGGAGCGGTCCCCATTAGGTAACGGAGGACCAAGAATGCCGCTGGCCTATTTGGTTGATAGGGATCGTGCTTGCGCTTCGAGAGCCGACCATGAAAACGAACGACCCAGTTGCCGCTGGCTTTTGCGTCTCTTCCGACAAAGAGGAAAGGACCATGTTCATCTTTCTTGACAGCCTGCCATCCTCCGAAGTAAACTTTCCAATCTTCTTCGATGCTGTCCCAGCTGCATTTTCCCTCGACTAGATTCTGAAGCCCCGGTATGCGATTAACTAAGGCACCAAGGCATGGGTATTTGACTCCCAAGCCATCCGTGGAAAGGTGTTCGCGAAGTAGTTGTCGGGTGCAGGCCAAAACGGTGCGAGCCAACGCACTAGGGTTGCGCTCCTTTGCGCGCCACCAAAGACCACTGAAATTGGGCATTGACGCGCTCATCGCTAAAACTTCCTTCTCCCCGACTTGTTAGGTTGTGCTTCAGCTTGCGACATTGATCTTGGTTCGGGTGTCGCAAAGTTCAAGTCACTGCTCGAGAGGGCGCGAGCGCGCGGATCGGAAAGCCTTTGCCGCACGGCATCGAGAAAGAGGCGGGCCTCCGGAAAAACTGGTGTACCGATCATGACCAACTCCGAAAGTGACAATAACGCACGAACCGCCACATCCTTGCAAAGTACAAATGTCGAATTCAGTCCCTTGAAAAGCTCAGCTTCGATCAGAAGGGCGCCAGGTTTGCGGACAACTCGCGCTAAACGCATATGATTGCGAATCATGCCGTCAGCTTGACGGTGGCGAACATCGACAGGCAGGCTTTTCCAGGGCTGACAATTCTTCAGGTTGACGTCGAGTCTGTCGACTAGCATCTTGCGTAACTGGTCCGCGGCTGCGCCATTTTTAACCGCTTCGGGAGCTGATGCGTGGATGTAATCGCTGAGTTCGCTTGCGATATGGTCGAGTCGCATCGTGTATCGCGTCAACAGTGCAACCGAGAGCTCCTCCATCATCTCCAATACAAGATCCCTGACTTTCATTGGCATGCCAGACAAACGATCAAGCGCTTCTTTCTCGCGGTCGACTCGGATGAATTCTTCGACAGAGCCAGAGACATTCTCCCATTTGGGACAAACGCTTGATGCAGGCTTTCTAGCCAACTCGTCAATCCGTCGACGAGCATCGGGCTCGACCGTCTGACTGGTACGGACCGCATGGAAGATCTTCCAGAGTACCAGACCGCTCGGTGCGATCAATCCATGGCACATTTGGGAAATGGCTGACGGCGAGATACCAGCGCGAGTCGCCCATTCACGCCTGGAAGTGCAAGTATTGGACTCATCGAAGATGTACCTGAGAGTCATAGCAAGGATCGATTCCGTGTTCATGATCACTCCAATCGCCGCTGGTAAGCCTTCGGCTCAGCCTCAAGCGATGATATCACAGAACGATTACTTGTTAAGCAAAGGGCTATCACTTCACACGATTGACTGCTATTTTAACGTGATAAGTACCTGTTATACTGTAGGTTAGGGATATTTAACATTCATCGCTAAATTTCCTATTTGAAGCTTACTATACATCAGTGTTAACTTGATGTAGGAGCTTTCGATGATCAGGAACCTTGTAGTTTTCGGCTCTGTCTTCTTTATTGCAGCCCTGAACACCAAAGCCGGAGCTGGAAACCCTTCGATCCCTTGCGCCGGCGTCGATCCTCTCGCTACTTATTGGCTGCGGACGCTCGCCGCCGTCGCTGCTACTCTGACGATTTCAGTGATTACTATTCACCATTTGCCAACCATCCAGGCGTTTGTCACGAGCATTGTTGTGACGGCCGGCCGCTCCACTCGCCGCCTGATCGCGCTGGGCCTCCTCCTGGCTTTCATCCTCGCGCTCCTGTACCTGACCCATGAACTTTTCGATCATATAGGCATTCTGCCAGCCGCGATCACGGGACTAGTTTCTTCGGGACTGATGCTACTTCTTGCGACAGCGGCTCGGCTCGTATTTGCGGCTCCGTACGCTGGTTTACGAATCGAAGCGACAAAAGGCTATTACGCGGAGACTCGCTAGAGGCTTACTTGTAATGGAACAAAACTACTCGGAAAAGACCAGGGTTATAACATGTCGCGTGCAAAGAGAGAACTGAAAGGACGATGTCCGGCGACTCACGTTCCGGCTGCCGGATATCCCCACGGCCTGATTCCTAAGACGCCTTGGGACTGGATACTCACGGGCGTCGCAGTTCCATTAATTATCGCTGGCCTCGTGTTCATTCACGAGGCGGAGTGGATTCATACCACGCAAGATGGTGTCGGGGCGTTACGTAGCATACTGTCGAAGCCGACGGAGGCTTCGAAACAGTATGAAGCCTCGAGTCATTCGAACCTGTCAAAGACTCGGCCATCGACCCCCTCCGCCAGTACCATAGCGAAATTTGATTTGGCGGAAGAACTCAATCAATTTGATCGCCTCATTCAGTTAGAGAAAGACGCTCAGGCGTATCGGAGAGGTCACGATCTTATTGAGAAGCTTCCTGCCGACATGCGTGCTCTGCTCCAACACGCCTTTATACAGGATGCCGCAGTGGAGTATCGCAAAGATAACTTCGGTGCCGCGGCGCGCCTAATGCAGGACGCGTTACGCCCGCTGACAATCAACTCGGAAAAGCAGAGATAGGAGAGATCTCAACATGTGCCGTTTATCTGCAGTGCTAGCATTTGCATCCGTTTGCGTCGTGCCGCTGTTTGGTACCGACACCGGCGTGTGCAAGATCAACATCGAAAGTCCCCTTCCCGGCGCGACTGTAAGCCGCGGCGGCACCATTGAAGGGACGGCAGTCGTGCCGCCCAGAAAATTCCTCTGGGGCTTCGCGCATTTAGTCGGTGACAGCGAAGTATGGCCCCAAGGTGGAGGGGCCCGCGTACTTCAAAACGGCGGTCGATACATCCTCCGCGTGAGATATGGGGAGGCCCCAGATATCGGCGAGAGTTTCGAGGTCATACTAGCAGTGGTAAGCGCTGACCAGAACGCTCAGCTACAGTCATGGGTCGAGTCCAGTAAGCATCAGGCGCCTCCACCATCTATAAAGATGCCAGATTCAGCGGACGGTTGCCCACTGGCACGAATCACCGTAAAGAAAGTCTCCCACTGACGAGCGTTCGAGCGGCGGCAAGACTCGCCGCCGTTCGGACTTTATCAATGTGCATCAAATGGATCAATGGGTGGCTAAACACGCTTGGCGAATTAGTTGCCAATGCGGCCAGGAAGATGTTGTGTAGCGATACGGACCCGCCGTTTATGATGCAACTGTCGCGGCGTTCGCACTCAAGTGTGTCGCGTACTTAGAAAGGGGATGTTATGAATGAACTGTTCTCTAGCGCCGTGGCGGTTCAACGCCGGTCGCGCGCTCCTGCGGCGCTAAGCGTCGGTATCCACGCATTGGTCGTTGTCCTCGCAGTCATTCTGCCTCCAATCGTCTCTATGCTGAACGTACTCGTGATACCTCTTGGTACGAATTCTCACAGAATCTATCGAGTGAATACCGGCAAAATGCTGACGCGCGTGCCAGTGCCCGCGAAGGTCATCGCCCGTAGCCGCCTGGCTACGGACGAAACTGTCAAGAAGGACGTTCACATCGGAGCATTTGATCGGTCAACTCGTGAAACTGAGTTGATGTCTGCGCACGGCAGTTTGGGCGAGGTTGTCTTAGGTAGGCTGAACGGCGGACCCCCAGGGGATAACCAACTTGAGCCGACTGGACCCATCGGACCCACGGACGCCTTCACTACATCCGGGCCCTCACAGAAGCAGGGGATGCTGGTCGTGGAGCATGCAGTTGACGGGCCTGCCCAGTTGTTGTCGGCTCCCGTGCCCACGTACAGTGCGGAGGCAAAGCGGCTTAACGTAACTGGTCAGGTAGTACTCGAGGTCAAGCTCACTGCGTCTGGTGAAGTCCACGTTCTCAGAGTGCTAAGCAGCCTGGGACATGGGCTCGATGAAGCGGCGATTGAAGCCGTGAATCAGACGCGTTGTCGGCCGGCTTTCATAGCCGGTCGTCCTGTCGATGTGATCGCGAGTATCAGGGTACTTTTCAAACTTACATGAATGAGGTGAAACTATGCGTGCAATTAGAATTCTGGCTCTCGTCGCGGGCACTCTTGCAGTGCTGGCATCTCAGGACCTTGGACAGTCGGAACAAACGCGCTCAGCCGGCCCGCCGACAGACCGGAATGTTGCAGCCTTTAGCAATCGTGCAGAGGGCGCGCTAATCTCCGGGCTGCGCAATGCTACTCCGGTCAGCGAGGCTTACTTTCAACGATTCGTCCCAGCAGAAAAGGTCGGGTACAGAATAGATAGCGATATCTACGTTCTGGGCAGGTTCAATGGGAGCAAAGGCCCAATGATCGAGGACCTCCTCAACTATCGAGGTAAAGCCAGCGGCA
>CATPCN010000720.1 GCA_955652855.1 uncultured Chthoniobacterales bacterium
ACGTTCTCATCGCGACCCAGAACAGCTCTCACGCTGTTGCAGAGGCTTGCTGTTGAAAATGATTGGAAACACAGGTCAATGGTATCGAATGGCCGACCATCCGTCAGTTTCCGGAGCGCATGTCAACGCGCACCCTGCCTCTGTGACGCCGTTGTGACCGGAACAGGGCGCAACCGGCATATTTGGAAGGTCGTCGAGACCGCGTCGAGGCACAGATGCAATTGAAGTAAACCGTTGTGGCATAAGGCAGATTGTGAGTTCCATTGTGGCGCAAAGTCTCCCGAAATAATGGCCCGGAATTGACCCGTCCGCCAGTGTGGCCTACCATTTCGGAAAAGTGGCCACTCCCTCCGAACTCGCCCGCATGGCTCGAATCGAGCACGAGCGTGTTTGTCGCGAATGACGGCACCGCGCGCAATGAATCTTCCGAGGTCACGGGTAACGCTTTCGCAAATCGAATCCTGCGCTCGGCTAATCTGCCGCAAAACTCCGGCGTCTCTCCGCCATGCAATTGCAACGCCGTAATGAAAGGAAGCGCTGCGGTGGCGAGCGCCTGCTCAAAATCTGGGTCCACCAGGATCGAAATCTTCTCGACCGTATCCGGCAGCTCACCAATCCATTCCGCAGCAAATTTTATGTCGATGTAACGCTTGCTGCCTGGAAAAAAATTAAATCCCAGCGCGTCTGCGCCACATTCAATCGCAGCTCTTGCATCTTCCGCGTTTGTGATTCCGCAGATCTTAACTTTCGGTCCAACGCCGGGTTCGGCAGATTCAACAAACATCGAGTTTGTAAAGCATCTCAAGCGGCGGTCGCAAACCCGGGAACTTGTTTGCTGAAATCAGGCACCGGCATTTGGTTCACCAGATGGACGATTCCGTGCTGCCATTTGCGGCTGATTTCTTCGAGATACGGATCGTCTTCATCGAGACGTGTGCGCATGCTCGCTTGTAGCGAGTCGGTCTCGTAACAGAGAATGTCGATGGGCGGACCGACCGAAACATTGCTTTTCATGGTCGCGTCGATCGAAATGATGCCGAACTTCACCGCGTCGGTTAATTCAGTCTCGTAGTTGAAGCCTCGGTCGAGAATCGGTTTTCCGTATTTCGTTTCGCCGATCTGAAGGAAAGGACAATCAGGCGTGGCGTGGATGCTGTTGCCCTGCGGGTAAATCAAATGCACCTCGGGCGCGAGCCCAGCGATCTGGCCGCCGACGATCAAGTGAATGTTGAAATCGAAGCCGTCGGCTTCGAGCGCGGCACGATCGCGCTGCTCAACTTCACGCACTTTCGAGCCAACGTAGCGCACCGTTTCGTACAACGTTTGACGGTTCATGATCTGCTCGCGTGCCGGCTCATTGCTCGCGAGCTGAAGATCTTCGTCAATCAAAGCCAGGGTCGCCTGCGTGAGCGAAAGATTTCCCGAACTCAAAATGCAAATGACACGCTCGCCTGGTTTCTCGAAGATGCGCATCTTGCTACGCATGGTGATGTTGTCCATTCCCGCGCTCGTCCGAGAATCGGAAAGGAAGACCGCCCCGCCGCGGCAGAGCATTCCGAGGCAATAAGTCATTTTTCGTTTGGATCGATGACGCGCCCCTGCACGCGACGCATCTGCGTGTGATGCGTGAGCACATGAACACGTCCATCGCTTCCGCGAAAAAATGCGCTCAAGAGCCAGCTCACGATACCAATAATGATCGCACCCCAGAACGCGCTGCCGAAACCATCAACATGAAATCCGTTCACCAAAGTCGGCACCCAAAGGAGCATCAGGCCGTTCACTACGAGAATAAATAAACCGAGCGTAAGCAAGATCAGCGGTGCACTTAGGATCAACAACACAGGGCGAACAAATGCATTTAGAATGCCAAGAAGCAGCGCCGCGGCGATTAACGAGCCGGTGCTGTCATAACGAATGCCGCGCGAAAGCGACGAAGCCACCATCACGGCCACGGTCGTCACGATCCAGCGGATAACGAAGTGTCGCATCCCGACACCGTATTCGAACTTTCGTATCTCGCGCAACCCGCTTTGCAAAATCCGCTTGCATTCACACGTGGGCGGTATTCGGTTTCCACCTCAAAATCGTGGCGCGAAAAACAAAACCTACAGAGAAAAAAGGAACCGCTGCCGCTCGGAAATCGCCCGCACAAAAGCGAACGCCACGCCGCAAATTCGCGGCTGGTCCATCCGACGAAGCAATTCGGCTCCGCGCTTATTTCATTGCTGAGCGCCGGATGCGGCTTGCCATTCCCGGCGATTCGTCCGCGGATTGGCTTGAGGCAAAGCGGCAGTTGCTCGACGAAGCTTCAGGACCGGGCGAACAAAAATAAGAAACTCAGCGCGGCGTGATCGATTCGACCGCTGGCACGCATTCCTTCACTTTTTCGAGCAGCCGATTGATCGCGAAAGGCTTCGGAATCAATCGGCGCACACCGGGTTCTTTTAATAATTCCTGCGCGCGCTTTTCATCGCCACGCCCGGAGAACAAGCAGCAGTGGCGGCACCACCCGTGGCGGCTCGGCATGATTGTAAACTTTGCCGATTAAAAAGAACAGCATCGCGCCGTCGATCATCGGCATCTGAAAATCGAAGATGAGCAAATCGTAATTTTTTTTTGAGCGCGAGCTCGAAGCCGTATTCGGGATTCGGCGATGTGTCCACTTCACAGCGCAGGAACGTCGTGAGCGCCTCGCGCGTGATGCGCATCAGTGCGACGTCATCATCCACGATGAGAAAACGTTTCACAGCGCCACTGCTCACGAATGGACGCTTGCGCGAAACCGCGCAGCGTTTCAAGCTTTAGTTTCTGAGTAGGCCGGGCGCTGTAAAAAGAAAATGGAAAAAGAAATTGTCGATCTTGTCGCCGCGCTGCGGGAACGGCTAGTGATCGTGGCGGATGAAAAAAGCCGGCGCGATCCCGTAAAGCACATGAAACGATTGCGTGCCATCTCGGAAAAGATCGACATAGCGCAAGCTGCAGTGTCACAGCCGATCGATCCGAGACTCGCCCATTTTCTCGAGCGCCGCAGTTATGAAAAAGCGCTCGAACTTCTCGAGCAAAAGTCTTAGCGGGAATACAACTCGACGATCAACTGTTCGTTAACCATCGGCTGCATTTCTTCGCGCGACGGAATCCGCGACACTTTTCCGCTGAACGCGTCGCGGTTCGCCGTCAGCCAATCCGGCACCGGCGCGATTTGCGTAAGCTCGAGATTGCGCAGCGCAAGCTGTCGCGACTTCGGTTTGTCTTTAATCATGATTTCATCGCCCGCTTTGACGTTGAACGAAGCGATGTTGACGTTGCGGCCGTTGACTTGCACGTGGCCGTGCGAAACGAGCTGGCGCGCGGCACTGCGAGTGTTGGCAAGGCCAAGCCGGAAAACCACGTTGTCGAGCCGCGTCTCCAGAAGCTGAAGCAATGTTTCACCGGTGACGCCACGTTTGCGTAAAGCGTTTTGAAAGATGCGACGAAATTGTTTTTCGAGCAGCCCGTACTGATAACGAAGCTTTTGTTTTTCACCGAGCGCGATCGCGTATTCCGATTGTTTCCGGCGCGAACCTTTCGGCCCATGCATGCCAGGAGGATAATTTTTTCGCTCGAGCGCTTTCGATGGTCCAAAGATCGGCACGCCATAGCGGCGGCTGACTTTTGTTTTTGGTCCGGTGTATCTGCCCATGAGAAAGTTGAGAGTTAAGAGTTGAAAGTTAAGGGATCAGACGCGGCGCTGTTTTGGCGGACGGCAGCCATTGTGCGGCACAGGCGTGACGTCGCGAATGACGGTAAGATCGAGGCCGATGGCTTGCAATGCGCGCACCGCCGATTCACGCCCAGCGCCGGGACCTCTCACGAGCACTTCGACTTCCTTGAGCCCGTGACCCATCGCTTGACGCGATGCATCTTGCGCGACCATTTGCGCTGCGTAAGCCGTGCTCTTGCGCGAACCCTTGAAGCCAACTTTGCCCGCGCTCGACCAGCCAATCACGTTCCCGTTCAGATCGGTAATTGTTACAATCGTATTGTTAAAAGTGGAGAGGACATGCGCGATCCCGGAATGAACGTTCTTGCTTCCCTTCGCCTTGACGATTTTCGGCTTTTCGATGTCATCCGGATTTAGCGAAAGATTTTCTTTTGGCGCTTCCGCAACAACTGGCTCCGCCTTCTTCGCCGCCGGTTTCTTCGCGGGTTGACTGGCTGATTCAGCGATAACTGGCGTCTCCGAAGCAGCAGTGGGCTTTGCCTCCGCTTCAACTGGCGACGCTTTTTTCGCGTGCGGCGCTGCAGTTTTGCTTTTCGCTGTTTTCGCTTTTGGCTTGTCAGCGCTGGCTGATTTCGCCGGTTTTTTCTCTTTGGAATCTGCCATGGCTCTTAACTCTTAAATTGAAACTTAAACTTTTCCGGTCTTCGCATCTTTGTTGCGAATGACGCCGACGGTTTTGCGCGGGCCTTTGCGCGTACGCGCGTTTGTCGATGTACGCTGGCCGCGCACGGGCAGCCCGCGTCGGTGCCGAATGCCGCGATAACAATTGATCGCCTGCAAGCGTTTGAGATTGCCTTGCACCTCGCGTCTCAGATCGCCTTCGATTGCGATCTTGTTGTTCGTGATCGCGTGAATGATGTCGTTGATCTGTTGCGGGCTCAAACTTTTCGCGCGCAAATTCGGGTCGATGTTGGTCTGCTGGAGAATGCGTTTCGCCATGCTCGGACCGATCCCGTAGATGTAAGTGAGCGACGCTTCGATGCGTTTCTCCGCCGGAATTTCAACTCCAAGTAATCTGGGCATAAATTTTTATGTCGATCTTATCGTCGCGCTTTATCCTTGCCGCTGTTTGTGGCGGGGGTTCTTGCAGATGACGCGCACAACGTTCTTGCGCTTCACGATCTTGCACGCTTCACAAAGTCTTTTTACCGATGGTCGTACTTTCATAATCCGCGAAACGAAAAACGCGGGGAGGCCAGTCTCCGCGTCGTCACTTTTGGCGGAATGTGATCCGCCCCTTAGACAAATCGTAGGGTGAAAGTTGTAGCATAACTTTGTCGCCTGGCAAGATGCGAATGAAGTGGAGCCGCATTTCCCCCGAGATGTGGGCGAGCACGCAATGGCCATTCGGCAGCTCGACCCGGAACATCGTATTTGGCAGCAGCTCGACGACTTTGCCTTCTACTTCAATTGCCTCTTTCCGCGCCATGTCAAAATTTCCGGCTCGTCGTTTGTAATAAGAACCGTGTGCTCAAAATGCGCCGAAGGCATGCGGTCCGCCGTGCAGGCCGTCCAGCCATCGTCCATCAATCGGACGGCAGCCGTTCCCATGTTAATCATCGGCTCAATCGCGAGCGTCATGCCGGCTTTTAACTTTGGGCCGCTCCCGCGTTTCCCGTAGTTTGGAATTTGCGGCTCTTCATGAAGTTTTTGACCCACGCCGTGCCCGACAAACTCGCGCACGACTTTGAATTGACTGCGCGTGGCTTCGTCTTCGATGACCGCGCTGATATCGCCGATGCGTCCGCCTTCATGCGCGGCATTGATCGCGCGGTGCAACGCGTTTTCGGTCACGCGAAGCAATTTCTCAGTGCGTTCGTCGATCATTCCCACGGGAACGGTCGAGGCCGTATCGCCGACCCAGCCATTTTCGACGACGCCGACGTCGAGCTTCACGATGTCGCCATATTGAATACGGCGTTGACTCGCGATGCCGTGAATAATTTCCTCATTCAGCGAGATGCAAATGTTACCGGGGAAAACGCGATGACCGAGTCGATATCCGAGAAACGCGCTCTTCACTCGCGCTTCCTGCATTAAATCCGCCGCGGCTTCGTCGACTTCTTTCGTAGAAATTCCGGGACGGATCAACTCCGTTATACGTTCCAGAATTTCGCTCGCGGTGCGACAGGCCTGCCGCATTTTTTCAATCTCCTTCGCGCTCTTGATCGGAATCATGTCGATTTTTCCTCGATCAAACGCGAGATGTCTTTGAAGACCGTTTCGCGGTCGCGATTTCCGTCGACCTTTCGAAGCACATTCGCCTTCTCATAAAATGCGGCCAGCGGTTGCGTCTTTGCGTTAAATTCGCCAAGTCGATTTTTCAAAACGCTTGCGTCGTCATCAGTGCGTCTAATGAGCGGCCCGTCGCAGTAGGGACAAACAGGGCGCTCTGCAAATTTCGCGCTCGTGATGCTCGTGGTGAATCCGCATCCCTGGCATTGCAGTCGACTGGCGATGCGATCGCGCACCGTTTCTTCCGAGACGTCGAGCCAGATGGCAAGATCGAGCGCCGTGCGAAGCCGCGTCAAGATCGACAATAAACTTTCGGCCTGCGGAACGGTTCTGGGAAAGCCGTCGAACACAAATCCGTAACTTCCATGCAAGCGAAGCCAGTCTTCAATCAATTGCACAATGATTTTGTCTGAGACCAGGCCGCCGTGCTGAGTGGTCTCCGCCGTCTCCAAGCCAAGCGGCGTCCCGAGATCTTTCTCGCGGCGCAAGATCGCGCCCGGCGAAGTGACCGGAATGCCAAACTGACGGGTGATCATTTCGGCCTGCGTTCCTTTGCCGGAACCCGGCGCTCCTAACAGAACGAGATGCCTTTTCACCTATCGGCCGTAGAGAAAAATTGCCACACCGCCGATCACGAGCACAGCAATGCCCACGTAAAGCCACATGAGCGTGCCCTGCTGTACCGCTTCGCCGCGATTGTAAGAGGCGCGATCGAATGATCGGCCGCGGAGCCTACCCTTGCGCAAAAACCCATCGTAATGTCGCTGGATCAAATGCGTCTCGACCTGTCGCATCGTGTCGAGCATGACACCGACGATAATGAGCAGGCTCGTGCCGCCGAAAA
>CATPCN010000721.1 GCA_955652855.1 uncultured Chthoniobacterales bacterium
GCGCGCCCGGCGAGATTAGTGCATGCGGTATCATTCGCGCTCCGGCATGAGATCTGCTCTGGTCCGCGCCGGATTGTGCCCCGCTTAGCGTCGGCGCGGCGACCCGGAAGCAGTTCCGCGATAATATTTTCTGACGGGCTCCGCGAAACCATCGGGCAACCACGAATCGCGGCAAAAAAACCGATGTATTGTAACGACTGTTCCCGCTTCTCGCGCGAGCGCCGCAGCGAGGGCGCGCGTCGGCGAGCGGTCGAAGCGCGATGAACGCATTCACGACCGCGCTTAAGATCGTCGATCCATTTATGGTGGCGTTGACGGGCTTGCTCGCCTACTACCTGCGGTTCGACGATTGGGAGCTGCCGGCAAACTACCGAACGGCGATCCTGGCGGTGTTCGCATTGACGATTGTCGTGTTTCTCGCAACGGACGTGTATCGCTGGCGGCCCGACGAAGGGCTTCGCCGCGGCTTGGCACGACTGGTGGGTGGCTGGTTCGGCATCGTGCTGGCACTCGTCGTGCTGCTCTACGCAACCAAAACCGGCCCCGATTTCTCGCGCCAATGGCTCGGCACCTGGAGTGTGTTTGCCTTCATCGCGTTGGTCCTGGCGCGCATCGTCGCGATTGTCGCGTTGCGGGCGTTGCATCGCCGCGGACTGCTGTCGAGGCGGATCGCGATTGCCGGTGCCGGACGTTTGGGCCAGGAGATCGCGCGCCGTTTCGCGCGCGCGCCGGAGCTCGGCGTTCATGTCGTCGCGTACTTCGACGACGCGACGGAGCTTGCTGGTGCAGTACTCGAAGGCGTCCCGGTGCGGGGCAACATCGACCTGCTCCAGCACCGATTGGACTCCGACCGCATCGACCAGGTGTGGATCGCGTTACCGTTGCGCGCCTCCGATCGCGTCGCGACTCTTCTCAAGGAGCTCCTGCCGCAGAACGTCAAAGTGCGCTTCGTCCCGGACATCTTCGGCTTTCAGCTCCTCAATCATTCGTTCACCGAGGTGTGCGGCCTGCCGGTCATCAACATCTCGGAATCGCCACTGTCGGGAATCAAGGGTGCGCTGAAATGGATGGAGGACAAGATCGTCGCGCTGCTGATTCTGGCGGTCATTTGGCCAGTGATGATCGGCATTGCGATCGGCATCAAATTGGGATCGCCGGGCCCCGTGATCTTTCGCCAACGGCGCGGCGGTCTCGACAACCGAGAAATCATCGTATGGAAATTCCGCACCATGACCGTCCACGACGAGAAGGACGTCAGCGATGTGCCGCAGGCGCGAATAAACGATCCGCGCGTCACGCGATTCGGTGCCTTCCTGCGGCGCATGAGCCTGGACGAGCTCCCGCAGTTCGTCAACGTGTTGATGGGCGACATGTCGATCGTCGGACCGCGGCCGCACCCACTTTGGCTGAATGATTTCCATCGCGACAAGATTCCGCGATACATGCTGCGTAGCTGGATCAAGCCAGGCGTCACGGGCTGGGCGCAGGTTTGCGGGTGGCGCGGCGAGACCGACGAGTTGTGGAAAATGGATATGCGCGTGCAGCACGATCTCTATTACATCGAAAACTGGTCGCTCGGCCTCGACCTCTATATCATTATGCTGACGTTCCTTCGGCTGCGCGGCCCGCGGGCCTATTGAGGCTTGCGGAGTGAACGTTGGACTGCGGCAGTCGTGATCTCCGGATTTTCCCGGCCCCCAATTCAATTCGGCTGAATCGTCATGCGCGACCTCGTGCGTAAGCGCATTCTCGTGACCGGCGGTGCCGGTTTCCTGGGGTCCCACCTGTGCGAGCGTCTGCTCGAGCAGGGACACGACATCATCTGCGTCGACAACTTCTTTACCGGAACACGCGACAATGTGTCGGGACTCCTCGCGAATCCGCACTTCGAGGTCATTCGTCACGACATCACATTTCCGCTCTATCTCGAAATCGACGAGATCTACAACCTTGCCTGCCCCGCGTCGCCGATCCATTATCAGTTCGATCCGGTGCAGACGACGAAGACGAGCGTGCACGGGGCAATCAATATGCTCGGTCTCGCCAAGCGGACGAAGTCGAAGGTCCTGCAGGCTTCGACGAGCGAGGTGTATGGGGACCCGAAATTACATCCGCAAACGGAGGACTATTGGGGCAATGTCAATCCCGTGGGCCTGCGTTCGTGCTACGACGAAGGCAAGCGATGTGCGGAGACGTTGTTTTTCGATTACTTTCGGCAGCACGCGTTACGCATCAAGGTGGCCCGGATCTTCAACACGTACGGCCCGCGGATGCACCCGAGCGACGGCCGCGTAGTCTCCAATTTCATCGTGCAAGCGCTCACCGGCGCACCGATCACGATCTATGGAGACGGTCGCCAGACGCGATCGTTCTGTTATGTCGACGATCTGGTCGGCGGCCTGATTGCGCTGATGAACACCGGCGACGACGTCACGGGTCCGATCAACATCGGGAGCCCCGTGGAATACCCGATTGCGAGCATGGCAAGGACGATCATCGAGTTGGCGCAGTCGCGCTCGGAGATCGTGTTCAAAGCGCTGCCGAGCGACGATCCGCTGCAACGTCAACCGGACATCGCGCGCGCGCGCGCCGTTCTCGGATGGGAGCCGACGGTGGAGCTGCGCGACGGGTTGGCTCGCACCATCGGGTATTTCGATCGCCTGTTGCGCGAAAGTGGGCGCGTGGGCGCCGGAAAGGCTTGATCGCCGGTGCGATTCAAGGCCCCGATCGGAAACGATTCTGGGTCGGATTTTTCGCGTTCGATTCGTCTCTCGGAGCGCGCACGGCACCTGGTTCTCTGGGTGCAGACGCCCGTTCGGGCGTCGGCTTACCGGCGTTTGACGGGGGTCGCGGTATTGACCTCCTCACGAAACGTTGTATAATCGCGCCTCTCTGCGGTTGGTTGGCCATCCCTTCGCGGGAATCGGCAAAATCGTGCAGTCCTGCCGCTAGTTCTTTAAAAATTTGCAATCGATAGGTGTGGGTGCTGTGTCGCGGGTCTTGGGTGCGCGGCAACGCGTGCTTGGGGTTCCAAGGCATTGGTGCTCACACGACGCTAGTGCGGTTGGAC
>CATPCN010000722.1 GCA_955652855.1 uncultured Chthoniobacterales bacterium
GCTTCAATGAGGCCGCGATCAGCTGATCGCGGAAATCAACGGGGTAGTATGGGAAGTTTCTTGTTACCTCCTGGCTTCAATGAGGCCGCGATCAGCTGATCGCGGAAATGGATTAACTTTAGACTCTCAACAAGAATATACAAAGCTTCAATGAGGCCGCGATCAGCTGATCGCGGAAATGGGAACCAGCTCGAACACTGAGAAGAGCGCCAACATGCTTCAATGAGGCCGCGATCAGCTGATCGCGGAAATAGCCTTAAGTCTAACTCTTCTATTGTCAAATATCTACGCTCGCTTAAGCGAGCAGCTGGATCACCCACCAAGGAACTTGCTGCGAGGCTTGCGTTAGTGAATGGCCAGCCTTGTTGTGTCAATAGTTTATCGCACGCGAGCGGTCCCCGGCTTTTTCGCAGCACCCCGCTGCTCGCATCAACGCGTAATGAAAACAGGATACTCACCAATCTCCCCTTCGACCACCCTCGCCAGCAATCGCGCTTGAATTTCAAGCAGGCGCCGGTAGGTCACCCTGTAGTCGAATAGCGGATGAGTCACCAGTGAATCCATCCGCAGTTCATACGCTCGAAAGAAACCTTTCCGGCCCGCTGGCGACATCGATACCGCCGGGCCAGCCTGCACAAAATCTCCAGGCGTCACCATCCGCATGTTGATTGCACTCAAAACCGCTGAATCCGCGATCAGCGGGCGAAACGGCTCCATCAGGTCCAGCGCGAGCGCCGGACGTCCAAACCGCGGCTGATGATAGAACCCAAGCAGAGGATCGAAACCCACCGCGTAACAAGCCAGAGTCAGGTCCTTGGCCAGAACGCTGTACGCCAGCGACAACAGCGCATTCACCGCATCCCTTGGAGGACGCCGGTTCCTTCCCGCGAAATCGAATGTGAACGGCGGCTCGGTCCCCGTCTCCTCATCTGCTTTGACCATACCCGCGAAGGCCCCGAAATAGATCCGCGCCGCATTTCCTTCGATTCCCAATAATTCTTCAAGACTCTGGGCTTCTTCCGCTGACTCCGCCATCCTCTTGAGTTCGGAAAGCCAGACGGTCTTCGGTTCTACATGGTTTCGCTGCAACATGGTCCGCTGATTCCGGATCTTTCCCGCGACCAGCCGCCGGGCCAACCCGCGAGCGAACCATTCCTCCTCCGCCAACCGGTATTGCGCCTTCCTCAGGAACACATTTTTGGTGTTCAAGCCGGTGGTGATCCCATAAAACCACCCACCCTGAGAGAAATATGTGATCGGAACCTCCGCCTCACACAACGCTTGTACCGCCTGAGTGGAAATCTGGACGTTGCCCATGACATTCAACTGGCAGATCTCGCCCATTCGGATCTCCTGCTTGAGCGCTTCTTTTTCGCGCACCTGTAGCACCTCTCCGGATTTCCCCACGCGCAGTCCTTGCGTGTTTAGATATAGCGGACGCAATTCATCGCGCGCCGTGACAAGACGTCGCACCTCGCGCTCAGGCGGCTTCTTGATTGGCGCTCCGGCGAACAGCGACATCTGCGAGCCCTGCTCACCGTCACCCTGAAGAAGAGTCGTCTCATCGGGAAGGCAGATCCCCACCATCGAGCATCCCGGACACTTGGGTGAATCCACCAGAGGCGGAGGGATTTGCCCAAATTCTACCAACCGCCATGCCTCCGCGATGGTGCGCTCGGTCTGCTCCATCAAAGCGTCGTCAAAGATTACTCTCACACGCTGCCGCGTCTTCCCGTAGTAGGCAATTCCTTCTTCGGACCGGTATCCGTTCTCCCGTAGCACCAACCCCTGGATAGCCAGTTGTACACGGTCGGTGGGCCATAGTTCCAGTCCGTCCACGCCGTCGCGCGGCTTGCCATGCTTGTAGTCTACCGGCGTGACAACGCCACCTTCACCTTCGGCCAGGTCCAGCTTCGCGATCACGCGTAGCCGCTCGCTCGATAGCGTCACCGAACGCGAATGGACTTTCTCCCCGGCGTCGGCCCCCTCTGGCGTGGGCATCACGGTGGCCTTCTTGTCGACGCGCCCATGCTGGATCGCGCCTTCCACTGTATCTGTCGAGTGCCGGAACAGCCCCTCCACCCACTCGTAGAAGAAGAGCCGCGAGCAGTAGACGAACTCGTTGACCATCCGGGCCGGCAGGTAATCCGGAAGCGTTCGCGGTTGAATTTGTAGGATCGGAAACGCGCCCATAATTTACACCACAATGCACGGAGCGTCGATTGACGTGTAAGGCATTCCCAGGGCCGTGATCACCCGTTCACCGCGCCCTTCAGCCGGACCGAGATTGACGAACAGCACTTGGTCCTTGTCATGGTGAATGATAAGCGAGAGATCGTGGCGGCAACGCGCCAGATCGGCTTGGGTGAGTTGGCATTCGAATATCGAAAACTGTAAGTGGTCGCCGTAGTTCCGCATAGTTTTGAAGACCTTTCTCAACCTCTTATCGTCGGAGATGTCGTAACAGATCAGGTAGGAGTGGCGCATATCACACAGTCAGTTCGGCTGGAGAAAAGGAGTAATAGTCTTGGATTAGATTCACTCGTTCGGAGCGATACGTAGCGATGATACCTCGTTCATCATCGGAGTTTTCGCTCGGATGCATTAACAGTGTCTTCAACGCAGGCAAGGAGAGCGGGGACTCCCACACAGCCCATTGAAAGTACATTTTCTTGCCCGATCGCCGGAACCCAACGGTCGCGAGCGCCCGATCATACACTGTTGGGAACAACGGCAAAGCTTCAAAAGCGAGCCAGATCGCACCACGGATACCCCGCTTGTCTTTGATTTTTGCGGGCGGTCCTCCGGTGAACGCGCCTTCTAGAACAGTCGTTGGATCAAGCCCAAGTGAGTGGCTATTGTCGATCTCGTCATCTCCCTTCGATCCCTTGTACTGCCACGGGCCAAACATCGCCTCCTTGAATAAGTCGCGAGCCGCGCTGGGCTTAGCAGCAAGAAATTTCGAAGCTTGGCAAAGCTTTAGTAGGAAGTGCTGGCTTGCGCCGGTCATATCAAAGAGAGTAGAACGTACGGTTCCGTCGTTGGCCAAGGCTAACTCCGTGCCGAATGCAGCGAACCATTCTTCCAGACTTGGCGCTTTTGCCGCTTCGGATCTAAACGTTGATACTGAATTCTTCTTGATCTGTTCCGCCCACTCAAACTCGGGCCGCTCCTTCATGTCCTTTACCCGCTCCGCAAAAAGACGCACCAGTTCGTCCGGCTCAACTTCGTTGCCTGTAACAAACGTCGCGCACCATTGCCCAGCGTAGGGCGTCCATTTCAGTTTGACGCCTTCGAGCTCCGGCATCGCGGCCGCATGCCGGAACGCGCCAAGCGCCGCCATGAATCCAATCGGCACACCCGATTTCAATCCCGTCAACCGAAGCTCACTCACCCCTTTGCTCCTCTCTCGACTGCATGCAATCCGCCCGTCGCAGTATAGTTTCCAGGTAAGCCAACCCCCAGTATCCGTATGTTTGATTCAGACTCCAAAAGCGGTCGATCCAACCAGAATCGATGCGAGCCAGTTCGCGGCCCGTTGACGATTGGATGGTTTGACCATTGACAAGAGCCTGCACCACAACATTCTCCTCGTCATTCCAGACCGGAAACAGCGGACGTCCGCAGCCGTGGTGCGTCCCGATCAAATGCAACACCAGATCGCGATCATGCGCGGTGGCCAGCAGGTCCGAGGCACAGGCCAGCATCACAGATGCAGCCTCATGACGGCCGCCCTTCGGATACTTTGCTTCTTCACGCATGCGTTGGAGCTCGACGGGATTCTTTCGGCCGCCCGATTTTGCAAGCGGCTCCCTGGCGCGCGCGGCTCGCACCCACGAACCGTCGTGCAGCCAAGCTTGAAAGCGGTCATCCCATTTGCCTAGGTCGTGCAACAACGCCGCAACAGCAATGTCCTCGGCGACGGCTATTGGCAATCCGCACTTCTTGGCGTACTTTTGAGACCGGCGAACAACACCGTCCGTATGTACTCCTAACTTCACAGAGCGCTCTTCCCGGCCCACTGACGAGGAATCATCTTCGTCTGTTTCGTCGGGCAGGGCACGCCACCGCTCTTTCACTTTCTTTCCCGGCCAGGTAATCAGACGGTCTTTCAAGTCGAACCGCCAGACATCGCCGCGAGCTCCCGCCAGCCGCGCCAGATCTTCCTGGGCTTCTTCGTCCGGATCCGCCTCATCGTTGCCAACCGCACGATCCTTTAACTCTTTCGGCGCTTCCAGGAGGGCGATGCGAGCTCGAAACGACCGCAAACCAAGTTCGGCAAGCACATTGTTAGCAAGGTCGCCGATGTCGTCAACTGGAAGCGTAGAATCCTGATTCCACCCGAATTCGTCGCAACCTCCCTCCGACGACCGGACGATGATTGTGTCTCCCGGCCGAACCAGCCTTGCATCAGTAGAGTTGCGTTGCGAATCGGGCCCGTGCCAGATCAAGGACTGGCGCGTCTCGGGTAACGGCCGCTTTGAATCTTCCTGTGTTTGCGGTATCCCTTCAAGGTCCGTCACGGTCGATGTTTCCCGCTTGAGCCAGCGCCGCACGGCACCGATAGGCAGACCCAGGGCCTCCGTCGAGTGGGGAGGCGCTATCGATACTGTTGCCGCCCACTCCTGGGTATCTTCTGGCAGATCGGCTCGCCACACGATCTGTACGTCCGCTGAATCCAATGCTTCAGGTCCATGCAGGAACGGAGCGACGTCAGGATCGGGAACCGGGGTAGGACTGGTCTGTGCCCAAAACTCCAAATGAGCCGGAAACATGAGCGGCGCTGATGCCCGCGTCGCACTGAAGGACTCTGGGGCGATGCCCTTCAAGAGCTCACGTATTGCCAGAACGCCAAAATCAAGATCGGGTGTTTTTGAAAGAAACTCCCACGTTTTCTGGGTTGCTTCCCCATATACGGGGTCATCGCCGGGGCGTAGCACGATCACCGCTTTTGATTTCGCTCGCAGTCCCAATCGATCGAGGCGGCCGAAGCGTTGCCGAAGAGCGTCGAGGGGTGCCGATTCGGTAATCAACGCATCGAAATCCAAATTCGCTCCGACTTCGACGGTTTGCGTCGCCACCACAAAGAGTTTGCCCCCGACGTCGCGTTTCTCGTTGGCTTCGATTCTCGGCTTGTATTTCTCCCACCGCACATTCGAACAGTATGGGCGGTTCCTTCCGATGAGAAGCACTGCTTCCGATTTCTGTTTCCCGGCCAGCTCATTGTAAATTGCACGCGCCGATCCAACCGTGTTCACTACAATTCCCACGACGTGCACGCTCTCATCACTCGCAAGCTCTTTGGCGGCTTTAGATACTGCGTCGTCGAATTTCTTATCCGGCGCACGTAGTTCAGCACGTTTGCTTGCCGCTAATCTCGCAAAGAGTTTAGGATTCTCAAGATCGCTGTCCTCAAGCTGGAATGGAACATGCCCGGGGTCTACGGTCGCAGACATTTGAACCATGGTCATGCCCCGCGCGAGCTGCCGGTCCTTGATTGCAAATCTTCCGTTCACCGACGCTAGCGTTTCCAGAAATGCCTTGGAAAGATGTGCCTCATCGACGATAAGCAACGAGTCGTTCCCCACAAGCGCTGCGTGTACTGATCGTGAATTCTCGCCCACTTGGTAGCCTCGAAATAGCAGGCGGGAGCCAATCTGATCAACGGTCGAAACGCAAATCAGGGGTTGGTTCGGCTCGTCGGCCCACGTGCTATCGCGATACATACCGCCGCGCAATATGCTCACGCCCAGGGGAAGATCGCCGCCGAAACTGCGCAGCCTTTCCGCAACGTCAGCAACAATTGGACTCATGGGATCGCGAAGAGCCGTAGCTATTTTGACTGCATGTTGGCCTGCTTCGTCAACGACAACTCGTCGGTCGATGACGAAAAACGTCCGCAGCGGCGCCCGCCGGTTCGGCAATTGAGCTTCCAGCGCCAAGTGAAAAACCGCGACGTCGACTGCAGACGTTTTTCCGGAACTGGTAGGCAGATCGATCGTTTGGGGCCAGCCTGCGGCGCTGACCCTATTCAGTAGCCGAACTTGCCATCCGAATGGAGGATGTTCGTGTACCGCTTCATAGAAGCGAGCAAAATCTTCAGGACCCATAGCCGGCCCCGCTATCGGGCTTCAGCAGCCCCAAGCCGAAATATCGCCCGGCTCCGATTAAGAGCGGCCCCTTGATAGGCTGATCGAACGTGAGGGTCGCATGGACTCCCCACCTGGCGCGATCGCTTGCTTTACGCAACAATCGAAATTCGGGAACGGGCGGCACTCCTTCCAAATGAGAAAAGGGACTGTGTTCAATTACAACTGGGCGCGGCAAACCAACCCGCTCACATGCAGTTTGCAGAATGTCAGCTACCGTGAGCTTCTTCTTTGGGAAACGGTCCAACACAATAGGGGTCACCGTGTTCCAGACTCGCGAAGGTCGGATCCAGGTAGCTGGCATGAGAGATTTCTGTGGAACGTCGAAGTTTGCAATCTCGACTTCCCAGTCGCCGAGCACTTCGCGAAGATTAATGCGCTCCAGAGTCGCGCAAGTTCGCAGTACATGTCGACGAGTCAACGGATCGATCTTTCCGGGCAGAATGATCGCTACACCCATGAGCTTGCCACTCGCATGTGGGTATCCGACGAATGGAAGGGCTACGAACCCACAGTGGGGGTGATCGCCATGGCCGCTCAACATCTCGACAATTTGACCCTCAACGCTGGCCAACTTCAAAATTGCCTTACGGAAAGCGTCCGTAAGCGTTAAGGCGGCTTCACAAGGAAGGCCAATTCCCTTAACACGTTTGAAGATGATCATGTCCCCGAAGCACGCTCAATTTTCGGAGAATTTTGAAGATGCATGTAGCGCTTCTGTGGCGAAATATTGGGTCGCTGGTCCATTTTGTAAAGAGTCTCCAGATCTTCTAACCGCCCTTCACCAAAAATGCGGAAGACTTGTTTTCCCGAGTCGTCGGGAATATAGTCGGGATCGCGAGGATTATCCGCGAGGGTCACTCGAACCAGCGAACAAGCGCGCCCCAACGAGGCGACGCGAGCCGTCAGTTGGTCTAGCGAAACGCGCAAGGACTCTGTGGGTTCGGCATCCGGCCAAATAAAATGAACGATCGGCGATTCGGGACTTTGAGCGGGAAACGAACGCGGCTGCTTTCCACGCTGGTCCGGGTGGGTGCCACCGGATTTGCCCGGATAGTTGGTCGGCACAAAAGTAACGACGGCGTTCCCTTGAGCGGCACGCCCCGCTGCGATACCAGGGGCTCCTTGGGCGCTCAGCCACTCCAAAGCTGCGCGCTCGGTGTCATCACCGCTCCTGTCGTGAAGCGCCGCAACCAGCGCGGAGAACAATCGCGAAGGCTGAGGAGGCCACTCGGGGGTCGCACTGTCGCGAAAGTCCGCGGCATAGACACGGCCCATCAGATATTCCACCTCAATGGTGAGCACGAGTCCTTATTCCTCGTCTCCGGTGGACGCATCACTCTTGGCAACCAGATCTACGAGCTTCTTCTCGGGCTCAAGCCGAATCGGCTCTTCTTCCCAGATCAACCCAAGGCTCTTCGCGTGTGCGCTGAGCGAGTCCAGAGCCCCGAGTGCCGCTTCCGTGGAGATCTCGTCAAAGTGATGTTCGGTCGCTGTTCTACCGAGCCACTCAAATCGTGGAGTCTCGACAGGAATCAATTGGCATCGCGAGCGGAGTTGATAACCTTCCTCAATTTGCAGCGCGAGAGCAAGCACGCCCAACGCGGCGATGACCGCGCGGCCCGCAACATCTACTTCCGGTGTGTTCTTATCGGCCAGCGGGAAGCGGAGTTTTCGAATCTGCGTAAAGGAGAGGACTGCGGTTTGACGTGCTTCGCGAAAGGTGACGCCGCCTTCCTTGATTGTCGGCGGGATGTTGCCATGATTTATTTCCGCCGGGGTTCCCTTCGCTCGATACAATTGCGGCTTACCTTTGGCTTGCTTAGCCTTTGATGGATCAAGCGTCCATTGCTCTGACGCGCTCTCGAATACCACGCCATCCATTTTTTGATGCCCAGCGGGTCAATACGGGAAGCTGTCTTCACCCCCCGCTTGACGTCTACGCCGATGATTTCAGATACCAGCGCCCTGGCGAACTTAGCACTATTAACTCCGCTTTCACTTTGTGAATCCCAGGTGCCGAAGAGGAGGGCCGTCGGACAAACCCGAAACATCGCCGTGGCGTTCCATGCACGCGCAGCCGCCATTTGCTTGCCGATTTCCGAATCGCGAAATCGCTGATGGTGGGTATTTACTTGACTCAGGTAACCCCAACATGTAGTA
>CATPCN010000723.1 GCA_955652855.1 uncultured Chthoniobacterales bacterium
ATTTTATGGTTCGCCCGCGGGCAAAGCGATGGTTGAGAAAATGCCGACCGCCATGCAGAAGGCCAGCACACTTATGCAAGCGCGCATTGGTCCGATGACACAAAAGCTGCAAGCGATGCAGGAAGAATTTGTCAAAGAATTGGCGAAAACAAAATAACATCGTTGTCATTTCGAATAAGGCTGAAAAGAGTTCGCCACGGATTAACACGGATGAGACACAGATTCCGAATCGGATCGATCGGGTTCTTCGTAATCCGTGTAAATCTGTGTTTATCTGTGGCCGGTTTGGTTTTGTTCTGTGCATCCGGCCGGTTCGTTCACGCGGGAGACGCTGTCGTTATCGGGTATAATTCGGAAGGCGTTTGGACGATGGTGACATACTTCGCTTCTTCTAGTCCAAAAGGCGGCCACGATTACAAAGACGCGGCCGAAGCGCGCAAGGCCGCACTGCGAGATCTGCGCCGCCGCGATCGCGATAATCTGGCCAAAGCCGAGGTGCTCGCGGATTCTGATGTGACTGGCTACGCGGCGGTTGCTCGCGGCAAAACTGGGTCTGGCAAAGACGTAACGGTTGTGGGCCATGCGAAATCGCAAGCCGCAGCCGAAGAAAAGGCGGTGACCGATCTGAACAACGCCGGCGCAACCGCCAAACAAAAAATTGTCTATCGCTACTTCTCGTACGGCGCCGATTCTAAATGAAAACGATTCGCTCTCACGTTCTCGCTTCGATTTACATCGGCCTCTTTATTTTCTGTCTACCTGAAACTAACGCGCAAACGACAACGCGCACGCCGGCATCGACAGTTACTCCATCTCCGTCGTCGACCGCGACGCCGATTGTTTTCTCCACTCAGACGCTGGCTGATTTGAAACAGTTGCAGAAAGCCGCGCTGACTAGCGATTACGCATATCGGCAAGTGGCGCATCTCGCGAACAACATCGGACCGCGCTTGAGCGGATCGGCGCAGGCGGCAAAAGCGGTCGAGTATGTCGCGAGCGAATTGAAAGCGATCGGTTGCGAAGTGCAGCTCGAGAAAGTGATGGTGCCGCATTCGGTGCGCGGCGAAGAAACCGCGGCGCTCGTTCAGTTTCCCGGCCAGGCCGAGAACACGACGCAGAAAATTATTCTCTGTGCGCTCGGCGGAAGTGTGGCGACGCCGGCGGATGGCATTACGGCCGAAGTGGTCGCCGTGAAAACTTTCGACGAACTGAAAGCGCTGCCACGCGGAAAGGTTGCGGGCAAGATCGTGCTCTTCAATTATCCGTTCGATAAACAGATGGCAGCCGAAGGTCGCGGTGGCGAAGCGTACGGCGAAGCGGTTGTTTATCGCAGCGATGGCCTGAGCGCAGCGGCGCGACAAGGCGCGGTCGCGTGTTTGATTCGTTCCGTTGGCGGCGCGGATTACCGGATTCCGCACACCGGCCAAACAAAATACGCTGACGACGCGCCGAAGATTCCGGGCGGCGTCGTCACGGCGGAAGACGCGGATACGATTGTCGATCTTGTCCGGCAAGGACCGGTGAAGATGAAACTTGTGCTCACACCGGAAACATTGCCGGACGTTGAGAGCGCGAATGTGATCGGCGACATCAAAGGCAGCGAACATCCCGAACAAGTCGTAATTGTTTCAGGGCATTTGGATTCGTGGGATTTGGGAACTGGCGCGATCGATGATGGCGCGGGCGTCGCCGTTTCGATGGAAGCGGCGAATCTTATTCAAAAGCTCCATTTGAAACCAACGCGCACGGTTCGCGTGATCGCGTGGATGAATGAAGAGAACGGCGGCATGGGTTCGAAAACTTACGCGAAAGATCACGAGAAAGATTTTGGCAATCATTTCGCGGTCATGGAAACGGACGGCGGCGCAGATCATCCCCTTGGGCTTAACATTAAAGGAAAGCGCGAAGTGAAAACGATGCTCACACCGGTGGCGGCGATCTTGCAGGAGTCGGGCGCAGGGATGCTCACCATGGTCGAGCATTGCGGCGCGGATATCGAGCCGATGGAAGATGCCGGCGTGCCCGCCTTCAGTCCTATTCAGGACAGCCGGTTCTATTTCAATTACCACCACACGTCCGCCGACACGCTCGACAAAATCGTGCCGAAAGAATTGGCGGAAAATTCCGCGATTGTCGCCGTCGCGGCTTATGCGCTCGCGAACAGCGAGCAGCCGCTGCCGCGCTAGGACAAAATCGACATTTTTTTTCGAACTCGTCGAGTTCAACGCCGTTTGCTAAACCCAGACTGTGCATTTGGAAACGATCAACGCCGTGGCGCAATTGATCGCTGCGCTCGGAGTCATCGGGTCATTCTTTTATCTTGGTGTGCAGATTCGGCAAAACACGCGCTCGATGCGCGCGATCGTAGTCGATTCATTGGCGCAATCGATAGCTGATGTAATCCGGCCAATGGCCGAGGATCGGGAGCTGATGTGCGCGTTTCATACTGTCGTCGAAGACTGGTACAAGGCCACTGATGACGACCGGATGCGGGCACTGCCTCTATTATTTTCCACATTCAAGCTTTTCGAAAACGCATGGTTTCAGCAACGCCAGGGCACACTCG
>CATPCN010000724.1 GCA_955652855.1 uncultured Chthoniobacterales bacterium
CGCCGCTGGTCAAACAGGCCTTTGAGCTATACGGCACCGGACGTTTCAGTTTCGAAACGCTCGCGCCGGAACTGGAGTCTATCGGTCTGCGCAGCCGCAGTGGCAAGGTCATTGCCAAAAACCATTTGACCCGGCTGCTCGGCAACCCATTTTATATGGGCCTTATCCGCATCAAGCGGTCTGGCCAAACGTATCAGGGAGCGCACCAGCCGCTCATATCCAAGAGCCTTTACACCCGAGTCCAGGACATCATGCATGGCCGCACAAATACATGCAGTCTCCGGCATGATTTCCTGTTCCGCCGGCGGCTCAATTGCGGCCAATGCCGGTACCGTCTCATCGGCGAGACCCACAAGGGATTCATCTATTATCGTTGCCAGACCACGGACTGCCCGACGACAACCGTCCGCGAGGAGGTTGTGGAAACCACCGTGCTGGACCGCTTTCAACAACTCCGGCTGACTGTCGGCGAACAGCGGTACATTGATCAGGAGCTTCGCCAGATGAGAGCGGAAGACACTCAGCACCAAGACGATGCCGTCAAAGCACTTCAACTAAAGCTCGGTCACCTCGACGAGCGGCTGAACCGCGTTACGGACGCCTACATTGACCGGTTGCTTGAGAAAGATAGTTTCGAAGCACGCAAAAAAGCGCTCTTGATGGAGCGCAAGGATGCGGAGGAAAAACTGGCGGAATGGAGCGGCGGCGGGAGGTCCGTTTCAGAAGAGCTGGCGCATTTCCTCGAACGCGCCGGAGGCGCATATTCTGGGTACAAAGTGGGCAATCCGGAAGAAAAGCGCGATCTGGTCGATTCGCTTACCTCGAACCGCCTGTTGACCGGAAAAATCCTCGACATTTCGCTGGCTTTGCCCTTCCAGGAGGTAGCAAGCCGCTTTGAAAATTCAGATGGTGCCCCGTGTCGGGACATAGCTCGAACTTGGCAAGCCCTGTTCCTTCGGCTCATTCCGATAATCTCAACAACCAGGGCTCCGGCATCGCCTTCCTGCTGATCGGCGCTCTTGTGCGAATGCTACCGGATCGATTACGCCGGGCGTCTTCCTACCGTTCGGATATTAGTGCTTCAGAATCGCTCTTTTGAGCTTAAGAATAATAAAAACTCGTGGTTCGACTAGTTGATTGGCTTTCAGTAAATGCCTACAGTTTGAATTTAAGATTCAAAGCATAAGTATTTACTGCATATCTATATTCCTGAAACAATTTTGTTTGACAAATTTGCCTCCCAAAAGCACTTAAAACTGAACGTTATCGGGCGTCTTTCGACATGCACCAGGCCCTTCGGGCTGCGGATTGCAAATCAGGACCCATGCAAGCAGAGAAAGTTTGGCGAGCTGTTTCAGACCTGACCGACAGATAAAGGGATGTCCCGCCGAGCGGTCGTAATTTACGAGCGGTGTACAGCGCTATGGCGCACCCTTTTGCGACCGAGCCCGTACTTGCGGACAGCAGCTATGTGCCCCGCCCGTGCCTCTCGCTCGGTGGCATAACGGAAGTACTGGTTCTCTCGCTTCCTCCGTCCAGTCTTCGGAAAACTGACGGTGGTGTAAAAAATGAGATGTCGGTCGATGGGCCGGGGCCTGAGATAAAAAGAGCGTCCATCCACGCCCAACCAACAGGTCTCCACCTTGATTCCATTCGGCAGCTCATCCATTCGGATCTCGCGATAATTGCGGTCGGCTAGCATTTCAGACCAAACCCCGTAGGGGCAAGGCTTGCCGTCGCGTGAGAAGTATTCCATGAGTTCGTGAATGTTAATAATGTTGGCGCGCGTCTGCGGTACCGCATAAAATGCGCCTTCTTAGCACGTGCCCGAGCACTTGCACTATACCGGATTGCTGGTATTTCGTCCAGGAGATTACGGGACCGGATCTGATTCAGCACCAATTCGGGTTTACTGTGGCGGTCATGTGGGAGAATCGAGGTGATCCATCTACCTTTGTGCCTTCATTTTGATTCCTATGCAAGGTTGGTCGATATCGCGTCTATTTGGCTGGAGCGGAATTCACTTCGAGCCCGTCATCGGATGGTCGGCGAAGTCATTCTTAAGGATCTTCAAATCACCTAACACTGCACGGTGCATCCGGACAATTTCTGTTTGAGTCGCATCGGGCGGCATATTCGCACGCAGCTGCAGCCTGAGCCATGGACTTGGTTCAACCGTGTCCAAAATCAACCGCCGGTCAAAACGGTACTCAGCATTTCGGTCAGGACTTCCAGCCTCCTGCAGCATCACCTCCAGGAAACCGGCCGCCGGACGGACCCATTCTATCCGGAAGAAGTGGTCAGGTGAACTAAGCTCATCGCTTGGCAAGTCTGGAAACAGAATTGCCGCTCTTTCATTGTTGGAAGTCAGGCCAATCATCCGGCGATCATCACCTGGTGGAACCGCTCCTTGCCCCTGAACGTTCTTCGAGTCGAGGATAACGAGGGTCGCGCCATGCTTTGACCCTGCAAGTATTCCATAGGCATTATTGACACCTCCTAAGATGATTTCGTCAAAGCCGTCGCCATCCAGGTCCTTTGTAGCCATCGCCCATAACCACCCAGGATGATAATATTCTCCGACGCGCTGGCCTTCTTTCGTAAGCAGCTCAACGCCAAAAATCGACGTTCCTCCCCGATTGCCGCCGATCACAATCCGCCCACCATTGGGTGCCGCCCTGCTCAAGACTCCAACCCAGAGAAGACCATAATGTGCCGGATAAATCCGATTTGTACGAACGGTTCTCAATTCCCGGCCAAGACGATGGGTCGACCGAAGTGTTCCACTTGAGTTGAAGCAATACAACACATCCGGCTCATCTGGATGATCGTGGTTACGAAATGGAAACAGAAGCTCCGCGCGACCGTCTCCGTCCAAATCCGCGAACTGCGGCTTGAGTGTACTTGGGCTGGTA
>CATPCN010000725.1 GCA_955652855.1 uncultured Chthoniobacterales bacterium
CCGTGACACCGAGGAACGCGCGTGGCTCTTCGGGGCGAACCGGCGATGCCAGGTTCATCTCGCGCTTGAACCAATCGAGTGCGAGGTTGCGCGGCGCTTTGCCTTCAGACAGGACCCGCCGAGCCGCGATACCCGCTTCGAACTGGGCGAGGCCCTCGCGCATCTGCGCCGCCGCTTGTTGCATGGCTGCATAGTCTTCGTTGGATGTGGAATCGGATAGTTTTGCGAGCCCGGAAAACAGCAGGGCCGCGCCCGCCTTCATGCGTTCCTGGGCAAGCTGCTCGATTCCGGCGCGCTGCTCAGGAGTCACATCGTCAGGCAGTGCCATGAGCGCGGGATAGAGCTCTTTGCGCGGAGGCGTGCCCATTTGCTTCATCATTTCGCCCATGCCCGCAGCCATGCCGCCCGCTGCGGCACCTGCGGGCTGGTTTCCGCCCATTGCGCCAGGGGCGGGAGACGGGTTCGGACTGCCTGGGACCGCGTTTGGTTCTCCTCCCGTGTTGCCGGCGGCCGGCGGACCGGGATTACCTCCTCCCGGCATTGGCATACCGGCCGGAGCGGCCAGGTTGGTGGCAGCGGGACTGGCTCCGCCCGGAGCGGGATGATGACTGGCATGTTCGTCAGCCGTTTGGCCGAGAGTTGAGGCGGCCAGCGCCAAAATCGTGGCGACTAATGTAATGGAGAGACGAAGTGTCTTGCCTCGATATTTCATACAAACCTGGCTGCTCATTTCCGGAGCATTGGTTGGCGCTGGTTTACTGCACTTCCAAAACACAATTCATCGTTCCAAATCCGTTCATGGTGCAACGCGGGCATTGAACGCTCTTGAATGTGCACCCCGGCTCGCAACACCACTCGCCGTCCACCACGAACTTGTATTCGTAGTGTCCGGGAGCCAGCGGCAGTAACACAGTCCAATGGTTGCGCTGGTCTCTCGTCATGGGCGTTGCCGTCGGGCTCCAGTTATTGAACGATCCAGCTAGAAAAACAGCGGTTGCGGTATCGGAATCGCCGCTAAAAAGCGTGTGACGATCCTTGGGAATGGCAGTGACGCCTGGTTGTGGAGCTGACATGGTAGTAACTTTCCTTTGTTGAGCAAGCTATTTACTGGTAGCGCCCATGGTTCCGAGCAGAGCCTTACGTTGCTCAGGTGTCAGGACATTGCTTGCAGTTGCCACGGCGCGAATGGAGCCCATGCGCTGATCGCCGCGCAGTTTCTCGATTTCGACAATTTTGGCCTGAATCCTGGCATTATCTGGTTGATCGGCACCAGTCAAGGCGTACAACTCTTGCTCGCCCTGGTCGATCCTGCGTTGCTCGGAGGAGCGGTCGAGCATCTCTTTCTCCTTCAGATAATTGAGGGTTAGTTTCTGATCCGGCGTTAAAGTGATGTGCCGCGAATGGTTGAGAAAGAAACCGTTTGAGCCAATATGATAAAGATGTGAGGCGCCAGCCTGGCCAGGCATTGCGGAAGAAGGGCCACTCATGTTTGCCATCCCGCCGGCGGCGGGCGGCATGCCGCTCATCGGGGCATTTCCCCCGGAACCCATCGCGCCCATGCAGCACATACCCATAGCGGGTGCCGGTGCGGATGAGGTGTTATTTTTGCTGCCCATTCCACTCATCTCATCTTTGTCATTCCCCATGCTCATGCCGGGAGACATTGGGGCATTCCCTCCGGGCGGCATCCCGCCCATCTCACCCTGGCCATCCTTCATACCCGTCGCCGCTGAGCCTGATGGCATGGCACCCTTTCCGGGGGGCATGCCCATTTCGTTCTTGTCATTCATCATGCCCATGCCTTTGTTTGAGGCCGGGCTCATTTTCATCCCCGAGTTTGGATTTACTTTCTTGCCAGGCCCGGTTTGCTCGACCGCAGCTTGGAGTCTTGCGACTTGGGCCCTGAGGTCGGTGACTTGATCGGCCAATTGCTTGTTCTGCTCGGCGTCGGTCATTGCATGTTGTGGAGGAGGATCGGACGCGGGGGCTTGTCCTAAACCAGCCGTACCTCCCAAGAGCAATAAGACAGAAACACCGAGTATGGCTGGTACCTTCGAGCAAACTTCCCTACTATTCAGGACCGCACGCGATGGCATGGCAATCTCCTCCTCGTTTTGATTTCGAATTCTCAAACTGATTCTGTCGCCCCGATGGAACGCCGCAGGGGGTTGGGCGATATGGTCCTTTGAATGCACGCGCCACACCAACTTCGGTCTTTGTTGAGCCGATTCGCCAGTGATGCGCTGCCGCGTTGGTTTGGAAGGAACGAGGTGTCCGAGCGAGTGACCACTGATGGTCAACTGACGAGGCGTGGTCAGAGTCTTTGGGAGCGCCGAAAATGCTTGGCCGTTTGCATTCTCCAACCCTGCAACGGGACTCCCCAATGGATGATTACAGACCGCCCTATCGGGCATCCGTTAGAGCCTAGATACTCTAAGCACGTAGCAGATACAAACGGCACGCCGCATGCTTTGAGCAAGGCGAATGACGCGAACAGAAAGTTCACCCATCCACGACCTGATACGTTGTGACCGTTCGTGCCACAAATCCGATTGAAAGGGAAGTCACATGTTGACCCATTTGATGAGTATACGAACACTCAGGTTGGCGGTCTTTGCGGCTGCGATCCTAACAGCCGTGGTTTCCGTCCCCACCGGAGCCAAGGACAAGCCGTTTAGCAAGAGCGAGATCAAGAATCTGATCGGTAACGCGGAGACGAAGGCGGATCACGAGCGCATCGCTCAATACTTCGACGCCGAAGCGGCCCGGTGGGAAGCGGAGGCTGACACGCATGGGGAACTGGCACTGTACTACCGGCGAAATCCAGATCCGGCCGCCTGGAGGTATTCCAGAAGCCCGCGATCATTCGAACATTGCGACTCCCTCGTCAAGGACCTCCGAAAGGCAGCGCAAGAAAGCCGTGATCTCGCCGCCGACCATCGAACCATGGCGAAAGAGGCAAAGTGATCATTTCGAGGAGAGCCCTGGGCGTGCGGTTTGTTTCAACGGAGAGGGATGAGACGTTCTCGGTTCGAATCGTCAATCCAGCTTCACGACGTTTTCGTAGTAGAATGGGCTGAGATGTTTAAGCTGCTGGGACATTTCTTGGCGCTTACCGCGATGACGGCTTCGGTCCTCAACGCGCAATGCGCTGTGTCCTGTTCGCTGCACTCAAACACGACATTTCCTTCGTCTGAAACAGGTCGCTCCGAACACTCCTGCTGTCCGCACAAGGGCGCTCCAGCGCCAACACAACCCAAAGGCGGTGACCCCTGCCATCATACGGTAGCTGCCGCCGACGAAGTCCGGACGAAAAGTAGCAGCATCAGTTTCAACTCGATTCCCCTCGGAATCGTAGTCGGCTGGAGTCGCGAATACGGCCCACAATTTCCCAAGACCCACCTCGATCCGCCAACTGCGCCCGACTCGTCGGGCCTGACTGAACCCTCCCTAATTTCCATCTTAAGAGTCTAGCCCTCACTCCTCATTAGCATTCGTGGTGTTTGCCCGGACGCGCGGGCAATTGTTTTTGGCCATCTTCATAGGATATGCATCGGGAGTCATTTTTATGAGCAGCAATCGTCGGCATTTTTTTTCCAAACTTAGTTCGCTCTCAGCGGGCATCTTTGCAGGCAGCCGCGCGTTATCAGCGCAGACGAAGCCCCAAGCGGGTGCCGGTCAAATGGACCACATGCAACATGGGAACATGCAACATCCGGCTGCGCCACCGGCTACACAAGTTCAAGTCCCACCTGGAACGAATCCGAGCGTCGGCGTACCGGTGGTAACGCTAGACATTGCCGACCTGCCATTCAAGATGGACAACGGCGTCAAGGTTTTCAATCTCGTTGCGGAACCGGTCAAACAATTAATCGTGCCGGGGAGAACCTTCGACCTGTGGGGCTTTAACGGAAGCGCACCCGGCCTAACAATTCAGGCGAATGAAGGGGACCGAATCCGCATCGTCTTCGATAACCACTTGCCTGAGCCTACCGGTATCCACTGGCACGGGCTCGAACTTCCCATTGAAATGGATGGCGTACCCGGCGTCAGTCAGAAAGTGGTCATGCCCGGTGACCGATTTGTTTATGAGTTCCCGCTGCACCAAAACGGAACATTTTTCTACCACCCGCACATGGCGATGCAGGAGATGGTGGGAATGCTCGGCGGCTTCATTATTCACCCTAAGTCGCCGTACACACCGCACGTTCATAAGGATTACTTGATCGCTCTGCAAGAGTATGCTGTGCTGCCGAACAGCACAATTCCGAACAGTATGAGCATGGAGTTCAACTGGCTGACCTTCAATGGAAAGGCGGGACCAGCCGCAACACCGTTGGTCGTCCGGCAAGGTGAGCGCATTCGGGTTCGCCTTATCAATATGGGTATGGATCATCACCCGATACATCTTCACGGGTTTACGTTTTGGGAGACAGGACGGGAAGCCGCACGTCAGCCGGAAGCGATCTGGCCTCGCGGCAATACTACGCTGGTCGGCGTGGCGCAGGCTCGCGATATCGAATTCGTGGCGGACAGGCTTGGAGACTGGATGCTGCATTGCCACCTTCCCCACCACATGATGAACCAGATGGCGTCCAATGTCGGTCCGATGACGCGGCTTGGGAAAGGTATGCAGGGCGGGGCCAGCATGACAGACGGCATGGGCATGCTCCGGGACGGCAATGCGACATCGGAAAACAGAGGGCCGAGCCTCGGGCGCGGGCTAGGCATCGGTTCGTCTACCGATGTGCCGCGCACCAACGGTCCGCTGTCTCAGAGCGAAGCTGACAAAGCCATGGCGAACATGCCAGGCATGGACCACTCGCAAATGAACATGACTCGACCGCCGAAGAACGCCAACCAGATTCCGCTCTATCCACAAGACGCGTTCATGGAAGGGCCCATGATGGCGATGGATAAGGACGTCGATAAACCTGAAAACTATGGATTGCCACCCGGCTGGAGCGGTTTTTCCGGAGGCATGATGACGCTGGTTCGAGTGATGACTCCCGAAAAGTACGACCAGATCATGGACCTGAAAGCCAAACAGCGTGCGCAAGCGCAGGAGAAGAACTCCAAATGAAATACGCGAGCATAATCGCCAGTCTCTGCCTGCTCATCGCTCCCGCTCACGCGCAACAGAGCGGAAAGAAAGCGTACCCATTCCGGGGAAAAGTGGAGCAGGTGAATACCGGCCCAAAGCCGCTCACAGTCACTAATGAACCGATCGAAGGCTGGATGGGCACGATGACCATGGTGTTCGCCGTCGACAACAAAGATGTGCTCGGTAGCATCAAGGTCGGAGATCAGATCACAGCGAAAGTCTATGACGGCGACACCACCTTGTACGAAGTGCAGGTGGTTTCGCAACCCAAAGCCGCCGCTTCAGCCGGGGCCAACCAGGCTGGAATGCGGTTGGAAGATCTAGAGCAAATGGCTTTGGCCAATAATCCGACGATGGCCCAGGTCCAAGCGAACCTCCGTATATCGGCCGGGCTGGCCAAGCAGGCAGGTCTTTATCCAAATCCCACCGTTGGCTATTACGGCGATGAAATTCGAGGCGGCTTCACTCGCGGCGGCAAACAGGGCGGCTTCATCAGCCAAACCATCGTTACGGGAGGAAAACTCCGCGCGGCCCGCCGCGTGGCGGAACTGCAGGCACAAGAGGTGGAGACCACCGGACAGATTCAGCGCTTGCGCATCATCAATAATGTCCGGGCGCTGTTCTATCAAGTCCTTGCCGCGCAGCGATTGGTTGAAGTCAGGCAAAATTTGGCAAAACTGGCAAGTGACGCCACGCTCACTTCCCATCAACTGGGCAACGTAGGACAAGCGGACCGTCCGGACATTCTTCAAGCGGAAGTTGAACAACAACAGGCAAACGTGAGCCTCAGGATTGCCCAGCAGAATCTACAGGCCTCTTGGAGAATGCTTGCAGCGGTCGTCGGCAAACCCGATCTTACTGTTGCCCGGCTGGAGGGTGACCTGGACGCCATTCCGGATCTTAACTACGAAGAATGGCTCGCAACAACCCTGCGCGAAAGTCCCGAAGTGAAGCTGGCGCAGCAAGCCTCCGAACGCGCTGAAGCGTCATTGTCTCAAGCCAGAAAGGCTATCATCCCCGACTTACAGGTGACGGGAATTCTGGCTC
>CATPCN010000726.1 GCA_955652855.1 uncultured Chthoniobacterales bacterium
ATGTTTGAAAGCCGAACGCCAGCCGCGAGCGAAATCACGAGTTTGTTTTGAAGCTCGCCGGCCAATTCGCGCAGAACCGCCAACACAAGCGCCGGCTTTACTGCGACAAAAATTGTCTCCGCTGATTGCGCCGCTTCCGAATTGTCTGCCGTAACAGAAATCCCAGCGTCACTTTGCAAAGCGTTGCGCGCATCGGCATTTGGTTCGCTCGCGATAATCTCGCGTGGCAAACAAAATTTCGCACGCATAAGGCCGCGAATGATTGATCCGCTGAGTTTGCCCGCACCGATGAAACCGAGGCGATATGTTTGAGAATCCATAGGACAGCCCGATATTAACCAATGGTAGCAGCTGGTGTAAATTTCGGGGTAGACCTTGCCGAAGAGCTGCTCGAGCTCAAGCGCGAGCGCAACGCCGTGATCCTGGCGCACAATTACCAGGTGCCCGAGCTTCAGGACGTCGCTGATTTTGTGGGCGACTCGTTAGGCTTGAGCTATCAGGCGGCGAAAACGGACGTGGACGTGATTCTGTTCTGCGGCGTCCATTTCATGGCCGAGACGGCGAAGATCATCAATCCGACGAAGCGCGTCGTGCTGCCCGATCTCGACGCCGGTTGTTCGCTCTCAGAATCGTGTCCGCCGGAAAAGCTGGCGGCATTTCTGAAAGCGCACGCCGACAAGAATTATTACGTGATCGCCTACATCAATTGCAGCGCTGGCGTGAAAGCGCAGTCAGACGTGATCTGCACGAGCAGCAACGCGGAAAAGATCGTCCGGGCCGCGCCGCAAGATCGACATATTCTTTTCGTGCCGGACCAAAATCTGGGCGCATGGGTAATGGAACGGACCGGTCGCGAAATGGATTTGTGGCGGGGAACTTGTTACGTGCACGTCGAGTTCACCGCGCGCAGCATCAACAAGATTCGCGAGGAATATCCGAACGCGCCGGTGGTCGCGCATCCGGAATGCACTTACGCCGTGCGCATGCTCGCGGATAAAGTTTGTTCGACAGAAAAGATGATCACTTTTTGCAAGGAATCGCCGGCGAAGGAAATCATCGTCGTGACCGAAGCAGGAATGTTGCATCGATTGGGAAAGGAAATTCCGGGCAAGACTTTCATTCCTGGTCCGACTGAGAATTGTTTTTGCGGTGAATGTCGCTTCATGAAAATGAACACGCTGGAAAAAGCGCACGACGCGCTCTTAAACATGGCGCCGGAAATTATTTTGCCTGAGCCGCTGCGAAAGCGCGCCGAAGCACCGATCCTTCGCATGCTCGAACTGAGTCGATAAATGCGCATATCCCGGAGCGAAGATCAACATAGCTTTGCGGATTAAGTTTGTTTTTGCCGCGCGCTCTTCCTAATTTCTGCGGCAATGCGGCGCTTCCCCTGGTTCACCCTTGTCATTCTGCTCTTGGGCATTCTTTTTCTGCACGAATCGCGCTGGCAAAAATCCGAGGAAATTTTTCTTCGATGGCTTTTGAAAAATGCGGAACCGCGAGGTCCAGTCGCATCGCTCACAGTCGTAGAAATCGGCGCCGATCAATCTCGCGAAAAGGGAGCATCGGAGATCGCACCACTGAAAATCTCACAGCGTAACACCGTCACGCTCGCGCCATTTGAGCTCGCGCTTTTTTTGAAAGCGGCGCTCGATTTTCAACCGGGCGTGGTCGTTTTCGAAAACGTGCTGAAATGGCGTGAGCGCGATAAAAATCAAGAGCAGATGTTCATCGATCAGGCGATGCGCGTGCCGAAACTGCTGCTCGCCGCCGAACTGACGGCCACGCCCGACCCGGATGCGCCCGGTCCCGGAGCTTCAAGGCTTCCCGCAAGTGAGCGGACGTCGTGCTGATCTCGTGGAGTATTCTGGAATCAGTCGGTAGCCTGTGGAAGATATGCGGCTCATTTCGAGCGCCGGTTTTGTAAATCTGCCGGACGAAATCGCAGACGATCTGCATGTGCCGCTCCTCTTTCAATATCGAGGCGAAGTGATCCCGTCCTTTGCGCTGCAAGCAGTTTTGCTTTGGATGCGCGTCACACCGGCGGAAGTAAAGATTGATCTCGGATCGCGCATCATCCTGCCGAACGGCCACACCATCCCGATTCGCGATGACGGCACTTTGCTGATCAATCCGAACGCCGCAAAAAAAGCGTGGCGGATTACTCTTAATCAACTCGTGTTCGCCGCCGATGAACATGATCGCGGCGCGAAAACCACGGTGCAGCTCGAAGATATGCGCGATCAAATTGTGCTCGTGCGCATTCCCGCTAATCCGCTTTCGCCGCCCGATGTTTTTGCGGCGACTATCGCGACGATTCAGAACAATGCCTACCTGCGCCGCGTCAGCTGGATTTTTGATTGCGTAATACTGATTGGCGTCGTCGCGATCAGCAATCCGGTGCGAAGATTCTCGCGCATCGATCTTTTGCTCAGCGCGATCGCGTTTTCGGCCGCGTATTGCCTGATCGCGCTCGCCGTTTTATCGCACTGGCTCATCTGGCTACCGGGAATTCTTCCACTCGGCGCCGTTTGGATTCTCGTTTTGTTCACGTTGATTTTGCCGACGCCAAAAAACGCGGCGCGCACCGTGGCGGTCGCTGCGCCCCCGCCCGCGCCGTAGCGAACCGGATGGCGTCGCCCACTTCAATCGAAGAGCGGGTCAATCGGCTCCACGCGCCAGGGATTGTCGATCTTCACTTCGATCTGCCGATGGATTTGTACGAAAAGCGCGACTGCGCAAATGTGCTCGCGACGGATTTTTTGCCTGAGCTCGAGGCAGGGAACATCGGCGTGGTCGGCGCCGCGATTTATATTGAAGATCGATACTTGCCCGAACTGGCTTTGCGTGTCGGGCTCGATCAAATTTCTCGACTTTATGCGGAGGTCGATCAATCGGAGCGCTTCGCCATTTGCAAAGGTTACGACGAGATCGTTCGCGCACGCGAAAGCGGCAAGATTGTTTTCCTGATCACGATGGAAGGAGTCGAACCGCTAAGCACTGATCTGAATTTGCTCCGCGTTTTTTACAAGCTCGGTGTGCGCGTGATCGGCCTCACCCACGCTCGCCGCAACGCCGCGGGCGACGGCGGAGTTTTCGCGGCGGCCGGTTCGCCGCGCGATGGATTGACGGCGTTCGGCCGCGACGTCGTGCGTGAATGCGAAGCGCTCGGAGTGATTGTCGATCTTGCGCACATCAGTCCCAAAGGGTTCGAAGACATTGTCGATCTTACGACCAAGCCGCTCATCGTTTCGCACACGAACGCGCGAGAATATTACGACATCGAACGCAACATTAGTGACGAGCAAATAAAAATCATCGGCGAGCGGCGCGGCGTGATCGGCGTCAATTCAGTCATCGTCAGTCCGCGCAAAGAAGAGACAACGCTCGATCGCTACGTCGATCATATCGAACATATCGTGAGCTTGATCGGCGTTGATTGCGTTGGAATCGGCTTCGATTTCTTCGAGTTCATTTATCGACAGTGGTCGGACGACGTGCGCCGGCAATTTCACAAAAAATATACCGGACTGAATTTCATTCCCGATTTAATGAATCATTCGCATGCCCGAAATTGCACTCACAAACTCGTCGAGCGCGGATTCAGCGACACGGATATCGAAAAAATCCTGCGCGGAAATTGGATGCGAATTTTGAAAGAAGCACTCTAGACGATCGGCAACGCCGGGAACTTTCGACCGAGCACTACCTGGCTGGGCGCTTTCAGCCATTGATCGAGCACCGTGCCGTAAACGCTGCGGAAGTCGGTGTTGAACTTGAGGTCGCCATGATCAAGCTCAGTCAGGCTCGGATATTTTCCGAATAAGCCTGGCTTCACTTTGCCGCCGAGCACAAACATGGGCGCGGCCGCGCCGTGATCGGTCCCGCCGTTCGCATTTTCCTGCACGCGCCGGCCAAATTCACTGAACGTCAGCAAGAGGACGCGCTCGAAATTTCCCTGCTGTTTCAAGTCGGCGACGAACGCGTTGAGCGCGTCGTTGAGCTCGCCCATCAAACGCTCGTGCGCATTTATCTGGCCGGCGTGCGTGTCGAACCCGCCCTGGCTCGCGTAATAAACGCGCGTCGGCAAACCGCCGGCGATCATGCGCGCGACCATGTTCAAACTCGCGGCCAACTGCCCCGGCGGATAAAACACGGTCGATTTATATTTGCGCGCGATCGCGAGAATCTTGTCCGAGCTCAATTGCGCATCGAGCGCGGTGCGCTGCAAGAAATCCACGGCGCTCAGATCGCTTTTCGTTTTCCCGGCGATTTCGCCGATTGAGCCACCGTCGTTCGCTGTGACCGCACCCTCGTCGCCACCTTCTTGATTGAGCTGGCGAGAGAAAAATTCCTCAGCGCTCATTCCACCCTTCGCTGGCTCCGATGATCG
>CATPCN010000727.1 GCA_955652855.1 uncultured Chthoniobacterales bacterium
GGTGACGTTCGTGCTGGCGGTGATCGGAAGCGCGCTCATCGCGGCGGTGGTGCGCGGTTCCATCGGATTGCGTGTCGCGCCGGAGGTCGAGCGGCAAGGGCTCGACATCAACGAACACGGCGAAGAGGGTTACATGACTTCGGGCTAAATTTTATGAAAGCCAATCGCTTCGCATTAAGATCGACATTGTCTTTTGCCATCATTTGCGCGGCGCCATTTGCGTTCGCGAAAAATTATACGCCTGAGCAAGTCGCGGCCGAATCAAAGCGCGCGAACGAGTTCCTCGACAAATGTTACGACGACTTTATTGCCCGGCATCCGCAAGCCGCCTCGCGTCTCGGGATCAAAACCGATTACGACAAATGGGACGATGTTTCCGACGCGCAAGCGGCGGCCGACTTGGCGGCGGAGTTGTCGAACGTGGCGGCGCTCAAGCGCGACTTCGATTTCGCTGCGCTCGATCCGCAAACGCAGCTCAGTTACCAGCTTTACGAGCGCGAAGCGGAACGCGATGCCGAAGGTTTTCGTTTTCGCTTCGACAACTATCCGGTGAACCAAATGTTCGGCGTCCATTCCGAAACGCCGACGTTCCTGATCAACATTCACAAGATCGACAATCAAAAGGACGCGGAAGCTTATATCGCACGGTTAAACGGCATTCCGAAATTGTTCGACCAGTTGATCGTGAATTTGCAGATGCGCGCGGAGAAAGGTGTGATTGCACCGCGCTTTGTTTTTCCGCTCGTGCTCGATGCGTCGCGCAAAGTGATCGCTGGTCAGCCGTTCGATTCGAGCGGGGCGAACAGTCCGTTGCTCGACGACTTCACGAAAAAAGTGAGCGCAATCAAAGATGTCGATGTTACAACACGCGATCGATTGATTGCCGATGCCAAAAAAGCGCTCACCGATTCAGTCAAGCCAGCTTATGAAAAGCTGATCGCGTTTCTCGAAGATTTATCGAAGAGCGCAAACGATGACGCTGGTGTTTGGAAATTTCCCGATGGCGCTGCCTTTTACGAATTCGCGCTGCGTCGCACGACCACGACAAACTTATCGGCGGAAGAAATTCACCAGCTTGGTTTGAAGGAAGTGGCGCGGATTCAAGACGAGATGCGCAAGATCAAAGACAAAGTCGGATTCAAGGACGATCTGCCGGCCTTCTTCAAATTCATGCGCGAAGATGGACAATTTTTTTCGCCGAACACCGATGAGGGTCGCGCAAAATATTTGGCGCGCGCCGTCGAGATCGTCGCCGCGATGAAAAAGCGGCTCGACGAATTGTTCATCACCAAACCGAAAGCCGACATCGTGGTGAAAGCGGTCGAAAAGTTTCGCGAACAATCCGCCGGCAAAGCGTTTTATGAGCAACCGGCGCCGGATGGCTCACGGCCCGGAATGTTTTATGTGAACCTGCGCGAAATGAAGAACAATCCGATCTACGAACTCGAGTCGCTCGCGCACCACGAAGGCATTCCGGGTCATCACATGCAGATTGCGATCGCTCAGGAACTCACCGGCATTCCGAAGTTTCGCAAGTTCGCGCTGCGTTACACGGCTTACACGGAAGGCTGGGGACTTTACAGCGAGCTCACGCCGAAAGAGATCGGCCTCTATCAAGATCCGTATTCGGATTTCGGACGGCTGTCGCTGGAACTTTGGCGCGCGGCGCGATTAGTCGTCGATACCGGCATTCACGCGAAACGCTGGACGCGCCAGCAAGCGATTGATTATCTCAAACAGAACACGCCGAATCCGGAGGCCGATTGCGTCGACTCAATCAATCGCTACATTGTCATGCCGAGTCAGGCGACCGCTTATAAAATCGGCATGCTAAAAATTCTCGAGCTGCGCGAGAAGGCCAAAAAGGAGCTCGGGGCGAAGTTCGACATTCGCCAATTTCACGAAGTCGTCCTGACAAACGGCGCCGTGCCGCTCGACGTGCTCGAGCAGCTGGTCGATCGTTGGATTAAATCAAAACAGAACGGCTAGTTGCGAGATTTACATCCCGCCGCCGCGCGGGTTGCCGAGTCCTTGGAGACCGCCGCCAGTTCCCCCACTCGCTCTCTCCAAAGCTTTGGCGTCTATTTGTTGAGTGCGATCGCCCGAACTCGCGGTCCCGTCATCAGTCACTTCCACCCAGCGGCCACCTATGTGAGTTCCTGTGGTGGCCGGCATCCAGACGAAATGTTTGGCGTTCTTAGCTCGTGCTTCGCCTTTAAGAGCGAAATTTAACTGCGCCGATTTCGCCGTATTTGCCGCTACATTTTTGATCGAAGCTTTTACGACCGAATTGACGAGGAGATCGACCCGATAAATCCCGGCCGGAAGATTGACCGAAAGATAATGTCCACGAGCGTCAGTGTTCGTTTTGCCGATAATTTTTCCATCTTGGGTTTGAATCCGAACTTCCGCGCCCTTCAACGGCTTGCCCTGAGCGTCTTTCACAACGCCTTCCACTGGGCTTGCCCCAGTGCTTGCGAGGCTGAAAAATAAAACAGTTAAAACGCCGATGATGGATTTGGTAAACATAGGTGCCAACTCTAGAAGATTTTCTGAAGGCGCATAACTGTCGCGATTTTTGCAAATCCGCGGGTTCCAAGGGGCTTTGCTAAGCCTCGTCTTCAACCGGGGCACATCGCTGTCAAGAGATTCAATCAATCGCTACATCGTCATGCCGAGTCAGGCGACCGCGTACAAAATCGGCATGCTAAAAATTCTCGAACTGCGTGAGAAAGCCAAACGCGAGCTCGGCCCGAAGTTCGACATTCGCCAATTCCACGACGTGGTGCTGACGAACGGCGCTTTGCCGCTCGACGTGCTCGAGGATTTAGTAAACCGCTGGATTAAGTCGAAGCGAAGTTAGAATCCGCCGCCGCCGGAAC
>CATPCN010000728.1 GCA_955652855.1 uncultured Chthoniobacterales bacterium
AATGAGATTGGAGAGACGGTGTTTGCGCTCTCACTGACGTATCGGCCAGAGGAAGACGCTGCGAGCGCGGGAACGAAAAGACCGGAAGACAAACCCTGAACCAGGTCGGGTTGCCGTCGCTAGTCCTGCTCGCCGGCAGTCTCCGCACCGCTGGATCGGCCCGGCTCGAGTTGGCTGTCGTTCCGATTGATCAGCCCGCCAGCGTCGGGGTCATTGGGCCACGCGTCTGCAAGTTTGACCGGAATCGCTCAAAGTGGCGGGCCGGGTTTGTCGAAATGGCAAAAATCGGCTGGTACACCCGTTGCATTTCCTGCCGACGCAATTCATGACTACCGAACCCCAACTACAGGAGACGAAAATGCTTTACAGGATGGCGACGACTTCCCCGATTTTCGGGCTCCGGCGCGAGATCGACCGGCTGTTCGACGACACCTTCGCGCGCGACGGCATGCAGTGGACACCGGCCGTCGATATCAAGGAGACGGAGAACGACCTCAGCGTTGAGCTCGAGCTGCCCGGCCTCAAGCCCGAGGATGTCGAGATCACGGCCGAGAATGGAGTACTGACCGTTCGCGGGGAGAAGCGAACCGAGAGAAAGGAAGGTGAAGACAACCGCTACCACGTTGTCGAGCGGACGTACGGCTCATTCCTGCGCACGTTCCAGCTCCCGCAGGGCATCGACGAAGACCAGATCCAGGCCGACTTCGAAAACGGCATACTTAGCCTCACAATTCCCAAGGGGGCACTACCGCAACCGAAGCGGATTCAGATCACCGCCAGTGGTCAAGAGAAGAAACAGGGCCAGGTGGGGGGCGGAAGCGTTTCGAATCAACCGCCAGCCGGCAAGTCCTCAGGGAAGACCTCGACGACCACAACCTCGCAGCGTGAGCGCGAACGCGAGCGCATGGCGGCGCAAAGTCACTAAGGGTGCCTTGCAAAAAGGCTCACCGATCGGTGAGCCTTTTTGCATATGCACCACGAAAGCGGGATCGGTCGCGGCGCTCTCCATCGAGGCGGACAACCCGCCGAGTAAACGTGGTCGCTCACGTTTTTGGGGGTAGTAACGCGTAGGAGAGTGAAATGCAGACACTCGTGACCTACCCTGCCTCTAGTGCGAGTTGCTATTCGCTGCTTATGTGAGTGCGCCCGCACCTGAACTTGGACGTCAGACAGAATTATTCGTACACCATCAAGTCATGGATCCGGCAATCGAAAGCGCTCTCTTAGGTGCGATCGTTAGTACCGCCTTGCTCGGTGTGCTAGGTACCTATGTCTTCTATCTTCGCCACGACGGTTTGGCCGGTGTCTAACCCCTATCGGACTGTCCGTTCAGCTTGTGGCGCCCTAGTATCGCTGTATGCGTCAACTGAGCGCCTGATCGAGAAGTTTCTCCTGTCGGGCGAGCTGGTGCGAGTATGGTACGGCCCTTACAGTCACGTCGCGGAGAACAGCCAGCTTTAGCGTTACAATCACGTTTCCTGAGGCGCGTCTTCGGCTTTCATCTTGTCGACGTGGGCACACACGAGCGCACGAACTTTCTCCGGTGGAATATCATTTTGTGTCACCGCTTCGGGCTAACAGGGCCTCGAGCGGATCCGTATCGGCGCCGGCATCGTGCTCGGTCATTGCGGCAGTCCACCGCTCTTCAGGTAAGGGCAACTGTAATTCTTGTGCGTGCGGGCTGCCAAGCGGTAACGACACGACAATCGTTCCGAAAAACGTGACACGTCGATCATAACCCACTGCAACCTGCACCGCAGTGGAGACAGCCAATTGGCTACGGCCGCAAGAGTTCCAGCGTGAACGTGCTGCCAGCACCAGGAGTGCTCTCAGCCGTGAGGTCCCCACCCATGGCGCGCGCCAAGTCGCGGCTGATCGCAAGTCCGAGACCGGTCCCCTCGCTCGGCCGGTTAAGCGCGCGTCCGACCTGGACGAAAGGCTCGAAGATCGCCTCGAGCTTGTCCGGTGGAATGCCGATGCCAGTATCGCGAACGTTCAAGCGCACTCGATCGCGGTGCTCTTCGCATTCGAGGGCAATGCGCCCGCCCGGGTCGGTGAACTTGACCGCGTTGGAGAGGAGGTTTACGAGAATCTGCCGCAGCTTGTCAGCATCGGCCCGGGCCATCAGAGATGCTGGACACTTCGCAACGGTAAGTGCGAGCTGCTTGGTCTGCGCCTGCGGCGCGGTGAGCGCCTCGGCCGCCGTGAGCGCATCACACACATGCACATCGGCCAGGTGATAGCGCACCGCGCCGGTCTCGAGCTTCGCGTAGTTCAGAACATCGTTGATGAGACCCAGCAGGTGGCGTTGACTCTGTTGGATGTGCTGGAGGTCCTCCGCCTGTTGGGGCGTAACTGGCCCGTGAATTCCCAGCTCTAATAGCTCCGCGTAACCGCCGATGGCGTTGAGGGGTGTACGTAGCTCGTGCGACATGACCGCGAGGAACTCGGCCTTCGCCCGGTTCGCACCCTCGGCTTCCGCGCCAGCCTCCCGAGCCTCCGCAAGCGCAGCCCGCTCGGCTGACAGCCGGCGGTCGTATTCGGCGTGCTGGGCCTGAAGCCGGACCAGCTCGGTCACGTCCTCCACTCGGTGGATAACGCACGCGACCTCGCCATCCCGACCGAAGACGGGCGTGTTCAGCGGGCTCCACCACCGCTCCTCAAACCCCCCACCGGCAGTCGCGGGGCGAGGGATGTCGTAGTGCTGCACCGCCATCTCATCAGGGCGACGTTCGGCGACGACTCGCTCAAGAGAGGCGCGCAGGTTGCGCACGCCTGTGGCGGCGGGATCCGATGGGTTGTTTGGGAAGACGTCGAAGATTCCCTGGCCGATGATAGCGTCGCGCTCCGTCATTGTCGCGCGAAGGTAGGCGTCATTGACAGCTATGATCGTGAAATCAGACGCGGTCACGACGAGCAACGGCGTTGGCGCCGCGTTGAACAGCGCTTCGAAGTCAGCGCGGGGGAACGGGGGAACGGTCCCCTGGTTTGGCGGCGGGCCCTCCGGGTCGGGTCTTGTAGTTGGCGTATTCTGCGCCATACTGCTGGCCTCCTAGCAGCACGTCGACACCCAGCACATCGGTGATTGCCAAGGGGCACAACGCGCGCCACCGTACCGCTCGGCGCGGAGAGTCGGGGTATCGCCGAAAAAGTCCGCGAGGTATAGTAGAGCGAAAGCGACCATGGTTTTGTTTTGGAAGAGGTTGACGGCGAAAACTCGTCGTCAGTGCGCGGCCTCATGTTGGCCGCGTCGCAATACCTGCAAGATGTTCAACACCTAATTCCGAATGAATGCGGCGAATGGAATCGGTTCAGTATCCTTATCCTCGGAAATTGGCCTCCCTGCTTGCCGACAGGTTGCGAAAGGCGAAGCGAGAGCTCGTGAGGCGTTGGCTTAAGCGGATAGAGGCTCGGGTGACCCTTTCCGCGAACGACGTCTTTCCTACTGAAAGCCTGCTGAATCATGTACCGTTACTGATTGACGGCATCGCGAGCTACCTCGAAAACCCTGAGACAAACTTAGCGGCCGAAAATCCTGTGAGTGCCAAGGCCATAGAGCTTGGCGCGTTGCGACACCAACAAGGCCTCTCACGGGCGAACCGAACAATGACCAGACCGATCGCTCTTTCCGCAGTACTC
>CATPCN010000729.1 GCA_955652855.1 uncultured Chthoniobacterales bacterium
GACACGAACACTCCGCCGTTCGGCCGATCGTTCACTAGCGTGTTGTGCGATAGGTAGAGCTCGTTGCGGGGCCAGCGAAGGCCTTCGGAGCCGAAGGTTACGATCGTCGAGTTTTCCGCGGCGGGCCCTTTCTCGATCAAGTTTCCGATGACGACCGCAATACCGCCATCCGAGAAATCGAGCTCGTAGCTAGACGTGCCGTTCTCGCCCGAAAGGCGGTTGTAGAGGACTTTAATTTCACGCGCGCGGGACTTCAAGAGGTGGCCGACGCGGGACGGGCCGATGTAGCTGCCGTGCACGAGCACGCGCCGACCCCAGACGTAGACGTTGTGGCTGTAGCCGTCTCCGGCGCCGTTGCGAAGGAATTCGGAGTTATGGATCTCGAGTTCGGAGTCATCGGCCCCGCCCATGATTCCGTTTTCGTTGTCTTCGAAACGACAGCTACGAACGACGAGCCGGCCGCGTTCGAATCGAATCCCAGCGCCATTTTTGTCGGACACGCGCGCGCCGACAAATTCTATGTTTTCGATCGTGATGTCGTCCCCGCGAACGACCCAGATCGCCTTGCCCTCCGCCGACGCGCCACCGGCGATCAAACGTGGCCGACCGTTCAAACCGCGGATCGTGAGATGCGGTTGCGTCCACACCGCGACGTCGCCGACGTAATCACCTGCCTCGATCTCGATCGTGTCCCCGTCCCGCGCGATGCGGGCCGCGTCAGCGATTTTCGTAACCCGCTGACCGCTACCCACTCGTATGACCCTCGGGCTCAGCAAGACTTCGCTCCGGGCGCCGATCGCATCGTTGGCGCCCGACGCTGGTGCGAACGACGCGAGCATCAGCACGATCATCGACGCCCACGTGACGATAATTTTTCGCAATGTATTAATGACGTGCCTTTAGCTTCGACGACCGATCGCCGCTGCGATGACGTCGCGTCCGCATCCGGTCAATCCACGCGGAAAGCGGGTTGATGCCGCCGCAGCCACTGTTCGAGCATCATCAGTTGCCAGGCCATCTCACCGTAATAGCCCGGATGATCCGGAAGAAAGCGGGAAAACAGTCGATCGACGAAGTCGTGCCGAACGACTTGGCGATCGCCCAAGGCGCGTGCCGAGGAGCGGGCGAGCTCGTGCAGCGGGCCATACTGCAGCATCCAGACGCCGAACGGAAGGCCGAATCCGTGTTTCTTCTTTGCGATGGTTTCGCGCGGCAAGAAATCGCTGAGTGCCTCCTTGAAGAACCAGCGGAGCTGCAAGCCGCGCAACTTGTACGACGGGGCAAGCTGCAGCGAGAAATCGACCAGCTCATCGTCAAGCAAAGGAAATCCGACATCGACGCCCGCCAGCGATGCCGTCCCGACGACTTTCGGCAGGTCGTTTTCGGCGAGCGTGTAGCGCCAATCGAACGCAAGCATTCGATTGATCAGGCTGCGCGATCGCGTTTGACCCCAGACTTCCCGCTGCGCGCGCGGCTGGAGGTCCGGATCCACGCGCTCGCGCATGACGGGCGAGAGCACCTCGTCGATGCCCAGCCGCATCAGCAAATTGTAGGTTTGCAGGCGGTCGGGCATCGGAACCTTGGCTTGATTGACGTAGCTTCCGATCTTCCGCGTCAACGGCGCCCGCGTGAGCGGCGCGGTGGCGGAAAATGCCGGTTCGATCAAGTTGCTGCGAATCACGTCGGGAATCGCGTTGTACCAACCGAAGACGCGTTGCTTGGCGTAGCGTGAATTGCCGCCGAACAGCTCGTCGCCGCCATCGCCGGCCAGCACCCGGTTCACGCCGTGCTCTCGGGCGAGCTGCGCGCAGCGAAAGGCTGGTAATGCCGAGGAATTCCCGAACGGCTGATCGTAATGCGCGGCCACGATTGGGATGCTTGCGACCAACTCCGCGGGTGTCAGGTAGTGCTCGTGATGCTCGGCACCGAAATGGCGGGCGGCAATCCGCGCATATTCCATTTCGTCGTAGCCCTCGGCATCGAATCCGATCGAGAACGCGCGCGCGGGCCGCCCCGTGATTGCGCCCAGCATGCCGGCCACCGTCGAGCTGTCGGTGCCGCCGCTCAAGAAACAGCCCACTTGGTCGCTGCACAGCTGACGCTCGACGACCACGCGCAAGAGATGCCGGAATTCGTCCCGCAGGCGCGCGAACGGCAGCTGCGCCTGCTCGACGAATTCGGGTTTCCACCACCGCGCCACGACGATCTCGCCGCCGGCGGAAGCAAGCACGTAATGCCCGGCGGGCACGCGATGCACGCCACGAAAGACCGTCCGCGGCGCGGCAATGCAGTGCAGGTAAAGGAGATCGAATAGCGATTGCGGCTCGAGGCCGGCGGCGGGATCGATTCGATCGGCGCGTTCCGCGAATTCGACGGCCATTCCATTCCATCGATAGCATAGCGTGCGAATTGCGAATCGATCCACCGCAAGAAACGTCCTGTCGTCGCCGGCGCGTATCACCACGGCAAACGGACCGGCGACGCGGGTCGGCGCGGCGGTACCATGGCGCGCGAATGCCGCGCCCCATGCCCTCGCGGCGCCTCGCTCGGTCGCGATTGTGGCCAGGGCCTGATCCAGAAAGCGCGGGTCGCCGACGCAAAACGGGACGTCGATGGCCGCTGCGGCTTCGGAACAATCTGACGAGGTCGTCAAGGACACTCGCCGGACGTGGCAAGCAGCAAAATCCCCGGGGCTACGGGCAAGCCGCCGTCGCGGCCGCCTTCGATCGAGGGCCGCCCCGCCCATCGACCGCCCCCGGCGCAGACGCACAAGACCAAACGTTCGGATATGCTGGTACGCATGTTGCGTATTCTATCTGGTGCGACCAGCCGGCGTGCCGACGCCAAGCAGCCGTATTGCGTCCGATCATCCCGTCGTCCTGCCCGGAACGAGGGAGTTCGCGTCGCTCCGAGACCGGGCAGCGACCGCGCATCGTATTTCTCTGGGCGCGGGAGATGGAGCGTGATGGCATGATGGGCGATCGGCTGTGTTTTCAAAGGATTGAAGTGCTCGTACTCCGAATTCCCACGCGTGCGGACGATCATGCCGCGCCGTTTTGCAATCCGTCGTCATGCTGATTCGCGCGCGCGCGCCCTTGCGCCTGGGCCTGGCGGGCGGCGGGACCGATCTTTCTCCGTATTGCGAGCGATTCGGCGGGGCCATTCTCAATGCCACGATCGACCAGTATGCGTACGCAACGCTAGAACCGTTGTCTGGTACAACCGTCCACTTCGTCGCCGCTGATGTGGGATTCGAGGAATCCGATGCAGCCGACCCGGACGGGGTTACCCTGGGCGGCCCGGCATTGCTTCATCGGGCCGTGTACCGACGCATCGCCCGCGATTTTCTCGGTGGTAAGCCTTATCCGTGTCGCCTGACCACCTATTGCGAGGCGCCCCCCGGGTCGGGCCTCGGATCGTCGTCGACGATGGTCGTCGCGATGGTGAAGGCCTTCGTCGAGGCGCTCTCGCTTCCTCTGGGTGAATACGACATTGCCTATCTCGCCTTCTCGATCGAGAGAATGGATGCCGCCCTGCGGGGTGGGCGGCAGGATCAGTACGCCGCGACCTTTGGCGGGTTCAATTTCATCGAATTCTTCGCTGGGGAGCGCGTTGTCGTCAATCCGCTTCGCGTCAAGAACTGGGTATTGTCGGAGCTCGAAGCGTCCCTTGTCCTGTTCTATACCGGAGTGTCACGGTCGTCGGCCGAGATCATCGCGGAGCAGACTTTGAACGTCTCAAGCAGCGCTCCGCAGTCAATGGAGGCGATGCATCAGCTGAAGGCCGACGCGTACGTGATGAAAGAAGCCGTGCTGAAGGGAGATTTCCGGACGTTCGCGACAGTGCTGAACCGTTCATGGGAAGCGAAGAAGCGCACGGCGGCATGCATTTCCAATGAACGTATCGACCGGCTGTTCGACATTGCGCTATCAGCGGGCGCAGTGGCGGGCAAGATCTCTGGGGCAGGGGGCGGCGGGTTCATCACGTTCGTTGTCGACCCACGCCGAAGGCTCGACGTGATTCGCCGCCTCGAATTGGAGGAGGGCCGAGTGATGACCTGCTCGTTCACCAAGCGCGGCACGGAAGGATGGAGGATCGAATCGTGAGTTATACCCAAGCCGAAATTGCCAAAACGATAGAAGTGATGCAGGCGATGCACGGCGATCCCGCGCTCATTGACGTCGTAAACGCCGTGGGCGCAGCGTGCAGCAAGTCCATCGGCGCCGGCGGGAAAGTGATGTTTTGCGGCAACGGCGGGAGCGCCGCCGATTGCCAACATCTCGCAGCCGAGTTGGTCGGAAAGCTTGTATTCGATCGCCCTGGAATGTCCGGCCTGGCGTTGACCGTGGATACGTCGGCACTCACCGCCGTGGGCAACGATTTCGGCTATGAGTTTGTGTTCTCGCGGCAAATCGAGGCGCTCGGGCGGCCGGGCGACGTGCTGGTCGGCATCTCGACGTCGGGACGATCGAAGAACGTTGTTCGGGCCATGGACGCGGCGCGCGCGAAGGCGATCGTGAACGTGGCGATGACCGGTTCGAGTCGCGGGCCGATGGCGGAGCTCGCGGACTACTGGATCGCGGTCCCGCACACGGAGACCCAGAAGATTCAGGAGGGCCACATCGTGCTCGGCCACATATTCTGCGCGCTCGTCGAAAATGCGATTCACGGATCGCGTCGCCGCGCGTGATCGGATGGAGGCGATCATTCTTGCCGGCGGGCTGGGGACGCGCCTTCGTCCCGTCGTGCCCGAGGTTCCGAAATCGCTTGCTCCGGTGGCCTCGCGCCCGTTTCTCGCCATTGTTCTCGATAGACTTCGGCGACAGGGCATTACATCGTTTGTGCTATCGGTGGGCTACCGGCACGAGCTCATCCAAGAGGCGTTCGGAAAATCGTACGAAGGATTGCCGGTCCGCTATGCGGTCGAGCGCGAGCCCCTCGGTACCGGTGGTGCGATTCGATTCGCGGCGACGCAGTGCACCGGCCACGACGTGGTGATCGTCAATGGCGACAGCTACGTCGAGGCCGACGTGCGAAAGTTGCAGGATCGGCATCGCCGGAGTCGGGCGCGGCTCACGGTTTGCACCGTTGCGGTGCCCGACGCAGGACGCTATGGAGCCTTGCAGGTCGCCGGCGACCGCATTGTGGGTTTCATGGAAAAGGGAACGGGACCGGGCTTGATCAATGCCGGCATGTACTTGATGCGACGAGACCTGCTCGAAACGATGACGCTTCCCGCCGCATTTTCGTTTGAACGCGACGTTCTGGCGGCCTGCCTCAGCGAAATCGATCCCCATGCGCTCCTGGTCGAGGGAAAATTTATCGACATCGGTGTGCCGGAGGACTACGCGAGGGCGCAGGATTTGTTCGCGTGAACGTGACGACGGCGCTGCGACCAGCATTGTTCTTCGACCGCGACGGTGTCGTGAACGTGGATCACGGGTACTGCCATCGAATCGAGGATTTTCAGTGGATTCCGGGAATCTTCGAAACGATTCGTTTGGCGCGCGATCTTGGCTTGGCCACCGTCGTCGTTACCAACCAGGCGGGCATCGGCCGCGGACTCTATACCGAGACGCAATTTGCGGAATTGACGGAGTGGATGAAGGCGCGTTTCGTCGCGATGGGAGCTCCGCTCGAAGCGGTATACCACTGTCCGTTTCATCCCGACGGGGTCCCGCCGTACAACGTGGAGTCACCGTTGCGAAAACCCGCGCCCGGCATGCTGCTCAAAGCGGCGCTCGATCTAGGGCTCGATCTTGCCGCGTCCGTCATGGTCGGAGACCGTGAATCCGATATCGAGGCGGGTCGGCGCGCGGGCGTGCGGCGAACGGCGCTGTTCTGCACCGGCGAAGTGCCGGCGACCGAGGCCGACGCGATCTTGATCGGGCACGGGCAGGCACGGGCTTGGATCTCCGCGACGTTCGGCGCAACGCCCGATGGCGATCCGCGTCCAACCGCCGCATAACCGACACTCGAGAGTATGTCGAAGCCGTCGCTCGTTTTTCTTTGCCAACGCATACCCTATCCTCCAATCAAGGGAGAGCGAATCACCAGCTACAACTTGCTGCGTCACCTGGTCCGCGATTACCGAGTGTCCCTCGGTACGTTCATCGACGATGAAGCCGATGTATCGGGGATTCCGACCTTGCGAGGCATGGTCGAGGATCTTCACGTGGAGTTCATCCGCAAGCCGTGGGCGTATGCGCGGGCGTTTCCTCGCTGGCTGAACGGCGATCCGCTGTCGTTCGCATTGTTTCGCTCGCGCGGGCTCGATCGCTGGCTGGACCGAGTCGAAGCAGACCGTCCGCCGGTGGCGGTCGTCACGCATTCAAGCAACATATCCGCCTATGCGGTGGACAAGTTTCGTCGCCGGACCGGCACGGAACCGCGACGCGTCCTGCATTTCGCCGATGTCGATTCGGAGAAATTCGTCGCGTATGCGGGTCTGGCCTCGGGCCCGAAAAGGTGGCTGCTCGCCACCGAGGCGCGTCGAGTACGCCGCGAAGAACGGCGGCTTACCGCCGCCGCGGACGCCGTAGCGTTCGTGTCCGACGAGGAGGCCGACATGTTCCGTTCAATCCTCGCTTTCCATAGGGACCGAGTGGTGACGCTGCCTAACGGCGTCGATAGCGCAACATTTTCACCCGATCATTATCCAGAAGCACCCACCAATGGCGCGCAGTCCTCCATCGTGTTCACGGGCGCGATGGACTATCTGCCGAACATCCACGCCGTGACGTGGTACGCGCGAGAGGTGTTTCCGCGCATTCGCGCGTCGGTGCCCGGTGTGCGTTTCACGATCGTGGGAACTCGGCCGACCCGCGAAGTGCAAAGGCTTGCAAACGACGACGCCATTGTCGTTACCGGCCGAGTCGATTCCGTTGCCGCATATCTCGCGGCGGCACACCTGGCCGTGGCGCCACTGCAGATCGCGCGCGGTATCCAGAACAAAGTTCTGGAAGCGATGGCGATGGCGAAGCCGGTCGTTGTGTCGCCAGGTGCAATGACGGGCATCGCCGCACGATCGGGCGAGCATTTGATTTGTGCTGAAACCGTCTCGGAGTGGGTCGAGGCTTGCATCGACCTGTTCGTGGACCACGAAAAGGCAAGCCGTCTGGGACGAAACGCGAGGCAACTCGTGCTCGAGCGATACACGTGGGACGCTCAGTTCGCGCGATTGGACCAGCTGCTCGGCTCTGGCGACCCTTCTAGGGCGCGGGAAACAAGCTATTAGTTTGCTCCCGTTTCGCACCACGGCCCCATCACGTCGCTTGTGGACCACATGTTTCGCCCGGGCGCATCGCGCGCTCTTGAGGGAACAGCGGCCGACCGAGCCGGGGAAGCCGGCGACACGATGACATGCAAGCACTCGCGATGAATCGTGTATCAATTGGGACGCGTGTCGTCGGGTACGTAGCGCGAGACGTTGAATTAGCACGCGATATCGGATTTATCGCCGTGGGTAGCACTTCGGGTGAGCGCCGCCTTGCGTCTTGCGGACTCGTATCAGAGATTCCGTCGTGACGGTTCGTGGCAATATGGTATGCAGTTTGTGCAAGATCGTTGCGCGAATCGACATTGTGAATTGAGTCTGTACTAGACATTGCGGTTTCGCGTCCGGAATCCCATGCGCTACCATTGCCTTTACGGCAACGCGCTTTTCGTCAGGACTGGCGCTCGAGTGTAACTCGGACGAGGGAACCTCTCGTGCGTCACGTCGGCCGCGGCAGGTCCTGACGACAAGCGGCGCCTACGTAGATAATATTGGATGCGCTCATGCGGGACATATTGATACTCGCGACTCTTGGATGCCTAGTCCCGCTAGCGTTGTTTCGACCGTGGATGGGTGTGCTCGCTTGGTTTTGGGTGAGCATTATGAATCCCCACCGACTTGCATGGGGTCTCGCGTACAGCATTCCGATCGCAATGCTGATCGCCGTTCCCACGCTAATTGGACTGGTCTTCGTGCGCGACCGCAAGCCGATCCCGTTGACGAGCGAAATTGTCCTACTTGCGCTATTGGCAGCTTATTTTAGTTTTACCACACTGTTTGCCCTTGTCCCGGCGGAAGCGTCGAGCCAATGGGTAAGGGTTAGCAAGATATTGCTGATGACCTTCGTTACGCCAGTACTCATCTTCGGGCAATCACGAATTCGGGCACTGATCGTGGTAATAACGCTGTCGGTTGCATTTTTCGGCGTCAAAGGAGGTATTTTCTCACAACTCACTGGCGGCGAAAACCGTGTCTATGGACCGCCGGATTCCTTTCTCGGCTCGAACAATGATATCGGCATCGCGCTGGTCATGGTGTCGCCGGTGCTGCTTTCGATAACTAGCGAAATTCGTCGATGGTCGCTGCGGCTGGCCATGTCCGGCGCCGGGATCCTTTGCTTTCTTGCCGCGATTTTTACCTATTCCCGAGGAGCGCTCGTTGGTATTGCTGCGATCTCGGTCCCGCTATTCCTGAAGAGCAGGCACAAAGTAGCCATGACAATTTTGGGCGCGTGTCTAGTTATTTTCGTGGTGAGCTTCGCGCCCGAAAGGCTCTTTGACCGTGCCCAAACCATCACCACTTTCAATGAAGACGCTTCGGCGATGCAACGTCTGCAAGCCTGGAGTGTTGCGACAAATATTGCACTCGAACGTCCCCTGCTCGGTGGGGGATTCAACATCGCGGCATTGCCGGATCCCGTTTGGTTAAGTTACGCGGATCGCGCCTACGATAAATGGGGCGAGACCGCTCGCGCTGCCCACAGCATATATTTTCAGATATTGGGTGACCACGGCTTTGTTGCCTTGGGCATTTTTGTCACGCTGTTGGTAGTTTCATTCGTGTCACTACAGCAGATTAAACGTCGCACCATTCAAGACACCAATAATCGGTGGGTCGGTGTACTTGCCTCGGGGCTCCAAGTCGGATTGATTGGCTACGTCGTATCGGGAACCTTTCTCAGTCAGGCATACTTTGATTTGTTTTACATTTATATCGCACTGATCGCAATTCTAAAACGAGAAATTGCGACGATCTCGCCACGACAAAGTGAACAAGCGCGCGACCACATTGCGGATTCCGAACCAAGTAACAAAC
>CATPCN010000730.1 GCA_955652855.1 uncultured Chthoniobacterales bacterium
AGCACCGAAAAACCACGACATCGACAAAAAAGAAAAAATTGTCGCCATCGCCGAGTCCATCCGCAAAACCGAAACCGAGGACTTCACCAAGCGCGACACCATCGGAAATACCAGAACCAAGCCCCTCGGAGTCGCCAAAGAAACGAAAAAAAACTTCTCCAACGCCGACGCCATCCGAAACGCCAACGCCAACACCTTCGCCAAGTTCTACGGCGACCGTTCAACCAGGCGCAACTCCAACGGCTACGCCCATCGCCAAGAAAAAAGGCGCGCCAATCTCGATTTCTTCGAATGAAATCGTTGGCTACGAAAATTATCCGCCGCAAGTTCGCAAGCTGCTCGATCTTGCGCTCGATCTCGCCGGTCGGGGTCTCAATTATAAATACGGATCGGCCGATCCGGCGAATGGCGGAATGGATTGCTCGGGCTTCGTTTATTACGTGCTCACGCAGAACGGCGTGACGGATGTGCCGCGCGATTCAAGCCAGCAATATGTTTGGCTGCGCAAGGCCTGGAAATTTCAACCTGTGCTCAGCCGTCGCGATGACAGTTTCGAGCTCGATGGACTGACTCCGGGCGACCTGTTGTTTTGGACTGGTACTTACGAAATCGATCGCGATCCGCCGATCACGCACGCGATGATTTATCTCGGCCGCGAGAAAAGCACGGGTCAAAGAATCATGATCGGCGCGAGCGACGGGCGGATTTATCGCGGCGAATCGCGTTACGGCGTGAGCATTTTCGATTTCAAGATTCCTCAATTGGCGAAAACGAATGAAGGCAAGCTGACTCCGATCTTCGTCGGTTACGGGCACGTTCCCGGTTTGCGCGGTCAGTGAGCTTATTCTTCTTCGGGCGAAATTTCCGGAGAAGGCGATGGGAGAATCTTTTCGGTTGATGCGGAGGGAGGCAGCGCCTTGTTCGTTAGATCGACATGAAGTTTTGCCATCGTTCCGAGAATAAGGGCCGCAATCACGAAAACGATCACGCGCTGCTCGCGTTTCGTCAGTGCAAACATGCGCGCGTTCATTTTTTCGCGTAACGAATCGGATCGGGCACGCCGGCTTCGCGAAAGCCTTTCAAGCGCAACTGACACGAATCGCATTGGCCGCAGGCCGCGCCATCCGGCGTCGGATCGTAACAGCTGTGCGTGAGCGAAAGATCGACATCGAGTTCGAGCGCTTTGCGAATAATTTCCGCTTTGGAAAACTTGACCAGCGGCGCATGAATGTGGAAACGCGCGCCTTCGATTCCGGCTTTCGTGCCGAGATTTGCCAGCATTTCAAACATCGCGATGAACTTTGGCCGGCAATCAGGATAACCGCTGTAATCAATCGCATTGACGCCGAGAAAAATGTGCGTGGTTGCAAGCACTTCCGCCCACGCGAGCGCGTAAGCGAGAAAGATCGTGTTGCGCGCCGGCACGTAGGTGATTGGGATTCCGTTTCCGATTTCCGATTCGGTGCGCGATTTCGGAACGGCGACGTCATCGGTCAGCGCCGAGCCGCCGAAGATCCGCATGTCGATCTTAGCGACACGATGCTCCTTCGCGCCTAACGACTTCGCGGCGTTGCATGCTGCTTCAATCTCGATCTTGTGGCGCTGGCCATAATCGAAAGAAAGCGCGTAGGTTTCGAAACCTTCATCGCGCGCAATGGCGAGCGTGGTTGCCGAATCAAGTCCGCCGCTCAAAAGAACGACCGCGTGCTTCATTTTTCATCGCGCGTTTCGTCCGGATAAATCGCACGCACGGTTAATCCGATTCCGCCGCGCGCCGAAAATTCAGCGGTCACGGTCACTTCGCGCGGCGCGCACGCCTTCACGAGATCATCGAGGATGCGGTTCGTGACCGCTTCATTGAAGGCGCGCTCGTTTCGGTACGATGCGAGATAAAACTTGAGCGACTTGCTCTCGATGCAAAGCGCATCGGGCACGTAATCGATCGTGATCTGCGCGAAGTCGGCCTGACCAGTCACCGGACAAAGCGAAGTGAAATCAGCCGTTTCAAAACGAATGCGGTAACTTCGCCGAGCTGGGTTGGGAAAAGTTTCGAGCGTCGCTTCGCTCGGCGACGCCGGTATTCGTACTTCACTGCGGCCAAGCAGAGTGAGACGTGTCGATGTTTTCGGTTTGGGCATCGATCGAGTTACATCTTTCAATCAGGATGCTGCAACATCGAATCGGCCAGCGCGCGCTCGCGATCGCCGGGTTTGTTGTAGTTCCAGTAATCAATTTTCAAACTGCGCTTCAATTTCAAATGGCTGCCATCAGCCGCGGTCCACTCGCGAAGTAGATAAGGGAAATCGTGATCGAGCACGAAATGATCGGTGCCATCGGCGTGGAAAAGATCGACGTGAATTTCTTTTTCAGCCGAGGTGAAGCGAACCTTCGCTGGCTTGAAAACGAAGTTATCCTTCTTCGACTTGATCGTGGTAGAGGCGAGTTGGATTTCGAACTCGCCGCTCGGCTTTGAAAAATCAATCGTCCGCACACGCAGGGGAAGCTCGTCGTAGAAAAAACCATTCGTCGGCACTGCTACGGTTTCGTTTCCATCGGCCATGCCGTCCCAATAAGTGTGAAAGGTGTAAGCGAACTGATCGCCAACCCGTCGCCCTTCCTTGAACGTGTTTCCACAGCTGTCGTTGCTTGTCAGGCTAAACTTGGCAAGGCGCGCGTCGCTCACCAGCCAGAAGTTCGAATGCATCTGCTGGTAAACATAAATCCCAGTCGGCACATGCAGGATCTGATTTAACTTCAGCACAGTGATCAGGCCGGGTCTTTGCCAATCGTCCGGCTTGACGAGCTGTTTCGGATCGAATGGCTCGCGCACAAAAATGTGCAGCACTTCGCACGGACGCGGCTGTCCGTAGCGCGCGACCTGCGCGTCGTAAATGTCGAACTCCGCTTTGCCGTCACTCCAGTAACTGTTGTTTTGCAAAAGCGCCGGAGTGAATTGCGCGAACGCGCTCAGCTTAAATACAATCGCGAGTAGGAGGATTGAGAAGGAGCGCGTTTTCATTAGTTGAAGTAGGCAACATCAAACATCAACCTTCAAACTCAAACATGAAAGCCGGCGTCATCGATCTCTTCGCAGTCGATAAAAAGACCGGCGAAGTGTTGCTCGTCATAAATGAGCCGCGGCCCTGGGACGGCTCCGATGAGCGGCTGCATCAACTGCAGGAAAAGTTCAACGCTTACGTTTCGTTTTTGCTCGATGGCGAGATGGCGGCGGTGCATCCCGAGCTGACCAACAAAACGGCGCGAATCGAGTTGCGTTGCGATCACATGCCTGACGAGCGCGCGCTCGAACTGCTCGGTTTGATCCACGATCAGCTCGCGCTTCAGGAAATCAAAATGGAAGTCGTGGTCGCGAAACAAGATCGACAATCGGTAGGGCGAGACTCTGTCGAGCCGACAAATTAATTCTTCGGCTCCGCAGAGCGTCGCCTACCGAACTCAAAATTTCAGAAACGAAACAACCGAAGTCGGCGCGAGCTTTTCGCGTCCGTGCAGAAACTCGAGCTCAATCAAAAACTGCGCTTCTTTAAGCTTGCCGCCGAGTTTGGCGATGAGTGTCGCGGCAGAGGCGGAGGTTCCACCGGTTGCGAGCAGATCGTCGATTAAAACAATTTGTTCGCCAGGTTTGATTGCGTCGATATGCAACTCCATTTCCGCCTCGCCGTATTCGAGCGAATACTTCGCGCTCTCGGTTTTGTAAGGGAGTCTTCCTTTTTTCCGAAGCGGAACAAACCCGACGCCGAGCTCGTAAGCAACCGCGGAGCCGAAAAGAAATCCGCGCGCATCAATGCCGACGATCTTGTCGATCTTTCTTCCGCGGCATTGTTCGAGGAAAACATCGATCGACGCACGGAACAGCGCGCCGTCGTTTAAAATCGGCGTAATGTCTTTAAAAACGATTCCTTTTTTCGGAAAATCCGGAACGTCGCGCACCGCCGAGCGCAATCGATCGATCATGTCGGCAGCCATGGCGCGCAAATGCTAGCTGCGTGTTGGAAAAGGTCAACGGCGCATCGCCAGAGTCGTCATCGTATCAAACAACTTATCGGCACTGCACTTGAAACACGAATGCATCGCTCAATCGCCGGATAGGTACAACCTCCGGGTAAGACTCAAGATGGCCGAAAGCGAGGTCAGCAAAAAAGTCGCCGTAATGCAGTCGCCAGTTTTTGTCGTCGAGTGGGTACCTGCGCAGGACTAAATAAACAGACTGGTATTGAGCACAATGTCTGCGGCAATAAGCCATGATTTCGTTGTAGGTGGGAGGCAGCGAATTCGGGTAGAGAGAAAACGACAAAGTAGGGCGGCTCTTGAAATAAAAAGGGATATCCATCGTATCATCACCGATGATGAGATCGTGGTCAGAGGTATTTGTCTCAACCCAGGATAACCGTTCGGAAATAGGAACGATATTTCCGAAATCCAGAACCGGCGATGATGTTGTTCGGACTTCACGGAAGATTGCAAAGAAGAACAGGGCAACAACGAAACCTTTCAGCCAACCTTCACCTATTTTGGCCGCTCGTGCCGCGAAAGCCGACCAAATAAAAATCAGTGTGATCTCTGCGGGAATGATAAGGCGAGGTGCGTCCCCCAAATCGAAACTAGACCTTGCCATAACCAAAAACAGCAGATAGCTAAAACTCCAAAGCGTAATCAAGTAACGCCGATGAGCTAGAAGGACTTCCTTGGCGGCTGCACGATCATGCGTCGCTACAAATGCGACGCAAATCAACACTGCCGAGAATGCGATCAAAGTAAATTGTAATCGCGGGTGAGAAGGTGCCAGGTAGCCGGTAAGCAGTGTTTTCACCTCCGCAATGACTGTCTCTTTCAGACCCAATCCCGACGGATTAAAGGAAGGCATCAGCGAGCCGATGATAAGAAAATTGCGCGCGCAAACCAAAGTTGCCGGTATTGCGAAGCCCAGGCAGTAAGTGCATACGTTAAGAACTCTGATTTTCCACGTGGCAGAACGGAGAAGGAGTGAGGTAGCACCTACAACCACCATTGGAAGTAATGCATAGCGGGCAGCAAAGGATAACCCTGTGCTAAGACCGGCTAAAAACAGCCAGGCGCGGTTATCTTCTCGCGCTTTAGTGAGCAACAAGATCGACAATAAAATGAAGGCTATGCCTGTCGTTTCGGTCCAGGCATACACGGCGGCCCAGCGCAAAGGTGCGTTAAACAGGAGCAGCCCGAAAGTTAGAAGCGCTACTTTGTTATCGTATAACGTTCTGGCTAGGACGTACCCAAGCAGTAATGCGAAAACATAACCTGTAGCTGAAACAAGAAGCGCCCCTTTTTCTGGCGTGAGGCCCAGCTTGGTGACAAATGCTATCAACAAAGGATAGAGAGGTGGTTCTGATGTAAACGAAGTGGGTATCTCGTCGTCGTTCGAAAAGTGTGGCTGGTTGAAGCCCAAGGTTGGTTGAGTGATCCCTTTGCCGGCAGCTATGTTGCGTCCGACATTGACGTAGTTCATCGAATCCGGCGAAAACTGCCCTGTCCGGGTTACTGAATTGAATCCGAATAAGACCAAGTACGCGAAAGCTCCAACTAGGATGAGCCAGGAAACGAACCTCACAAAGTCAGTCCGGTTTTCCATTGGTCAGTTTATTGTCGATCTTGGACCTGCTGGCGATAAATCCAGATACCGCTGTTCTTGATTTCCTGAATGAGAGCAAAGCCGTGCGAGTTCGCATCAGGCCACTCTTCCGGAAAGGTCATGTAACGGTAGCCAAGCTCGCGCAATATGGGTAGGCCAGGCGGCAGATCGAGCACATAGGTGTCCGCTAAGACAAGGTGAGCTCCTACCTGGTCCGGCACACCAGGTAGCTCACAAACAATGTGAGCGTAACGATTGTAAACGAAATTGCCGCTGCCTGTGGGATCGAGACGACGAAGAAAACCCAAGTCGGGAACAATTTTAGTCGCGTTAAGTATCGGTGCGCCGGTTGCCTGGACTAGCTGAGCTAGCAGCAGGTCATGATAGGCGACCCATTTCGAGCTCGGATCAGCTTCTTTCATTTTTTCAATCGTCGTGAAAGCTTCCGAATCGACAAGCGGAGAAAGCCCGAGCATGACAGGATTAATGCCGCCATTGGTGAAAATGAGCAGTGCGATCAGCGTAGAGGGAAGCCAGACGCGTGCTTTCCCCCAGAAAAATAGAGCTAGGACTATTGCATCGGCGCTCGATGCAAACACAAGCTGAGTTCGATCCGGGAAGAAGCCGGGCTTGTGTAAGTAGGCGGTGAACAACAAGACTGCAATAGCGGTGCTAAAACCAACTATCATCACAATGGCGACTGACTTCGTGAAGGTATGAAATCGAAAACGATCGAGGAAAAGACAAACGAGAAAGATATTGGCGAGACCGATCGCAAGGAACCCGCGGCGCTCTGTTGTGAAGCTGAGAAGCGTTGCGCGGGCGATAACTGAAGGCAGCGGGACCAGGCAATAGAAAGCGAAGAAAACGATCACGACGATTAGCGCGATGAAAAGCGGCGAGATAGCAACGCGATTTCGCCAACAGGCGACAACTAGGGCAACAATCACCGCCGGCCAAAGCGGATAAAAATTGCTGGCTTCGCAAATGTTTTGGACCCCGGCCGGAAGCGTTTTCTCGGTTTGAAAAAACGCCACCAGATCTGAGAACAAATCAATCGGTGAAAGACCGCCTCCAGTGCTGCGGCGCGCGCCAGGATAAACCGTTTGTGACACCAGTTGGAACGTCGCTCGCATGTCGATCCAAAATGGCAGAAGCACGAGCGCAGTCGTCGCGATAGCCGCTAGGATGAGGAGCGATCCGCGTTTAAGAGAACAAGTGTGACCGTTGAGTTTGCCTTCCCAGACCGCGCCCATCACTATCGCCGCCATCAAATAAAGCAGTGGAATCTGAAACGGTGGATAAAGGCAAAGCACGAGGTTAACGCCGCAGAAAACGAACCCGCCGAAAGCAATCGCGATTCGCCAGCGAATCGTTTGCTTGAAAAATTGGATCGCGCAACCGCTGCAGATCGCCCAGCTGGTCACCATCTCAGGCAACATCGCTGGCGTGGAAAACCACCATTGCGTGAATCCAGAAAAGAAAAACCAAAGTGTGCCGAAGAGCACGAGGCCGCGAGAACGCACACCAATTTCGCGCAGCAGCCATGCGACCGCAAACAGCGCGCCAAAAACCTTGCAGCACCAGCAAAAAGAAAAGCCGCGCTCGAAATCGAAAAGAAAAAATCCCCAAAGCTGCGGTCGAAAAAGTGTCGTATAGTAAGCAACCGGAAGATTCATGAGCAGCGGGGCGTGACCAGCGCCGAGGCTCAGATTTTCCACAGCGAACGAGGGAGTGTGATGCGCTTGCGCGAGAGCGGCTGGCGTCCAAATCATCCACTCGTCGGTCCTTATCTGTTGCGGTTGAAAGAGAAGAAGGCCACGAGACCTTTGCGCTCCGTTCAACTCCTTGTCCCAAATGCCGACGGAGGATCCGTTAAGTTTCAGCGCAACGCAGGCGCAAAAAGCGAGAACGACAACGAGCCAACAGCAGCGACGAGCTATTTCAAGCATTCCTATCGGGTTTTATGATGATGTTGGGTGTGTGTTGCCAAGCTGAAATCGTGCTCGTAAACTCAACGCTCCGGTGGATCGACATCTTCTCATTATTTCAACAGTCTGCTATCTCGCGGCCATAGTGCGCACGATCGTCGCGTTGCGCGCGGGAAGTTTTCGACCCGGCCGATTTAATTTTCTCGCGGTCGGATTGGGATTCATTTTCCAAACGGCGTTCTTGTCGATCCGCGGTCATGCGCTTGGTCGCTGTCCGCTCACGAATCTGTTTGAGGTGTTGATTTTTCTTGGCTGGTCGATTGCGCTTATTTACATGCTGATCGGCCCCGCCTATCGGCTCTCGCTCATGGGCGCGTTCACGGCGCCGCTCGTTTTCGCGATTCAAGCTTTCGCGCTGCTCGCGCCGATCGATAAGCCTCATGGACCAAAGATGCCCGCTAATCCGTGGCTCGAATTTCACGCCTCGATTTCGCTCATCGCTTATGGCGCGTTTGCCCTCGCTTGCGTCGCCGGGCTCATGTATCTCGTGCAGGACCGTCAGATCAAGACGCATCAGTTGCGCACCGTTCTTTATCATCTTCCTCCCTTGAGCGATCTCTTCGAGGCAATCACGCGTTTGCTCTGGTGGGGCTTTGCGCTTTACACGCTCGGTCTGGTGAGCGGCTTCTTCATCGGACAACCGCTGCCGCTTGTTCAGGTGGTGTGCGCGTTTGGCGTGTGGGTGCTTTACGCCGCGATTTTACAAGGCCGACACCTTCGCCGGCTCGCGCCGAAACGTGTGGCCGCGCTTTGCATCATCGGATTCAGCGCGGCGCTCGCACTTTTGTGGGGCATCACCTTCACCTCGCAAATTCAAACGCCGCCATGAATCTTTTTTGCGTCGGAATCAGTCATCACACCGCGAACGTGGAAACGCGCGAACGTTTCGCCGGGGACGCCGAAACCGAATGCGTGTTGCGCAGTTCGGGTTGCACCGAGGCGCTCTTGCTTACGACTTGCAACCGCGTGGAAGTTTACGCGGCGTCGGCTACGCCGGTCCCAACGGAAGAAATCGCGCGCTGCCTCGGGCGCAAGATCGACATGCAATCTTCCGACGATGAGCCGGCGTTTTATCGCTACGAAGAAAGCGAGTGCGTGAAGCATCTTTTTCGCGTCGCGTCCGGCCTGGACTCGATGGTGGTGGGTGAAACGGAAATTCTTGGCCAGGCAAAAAAGGCCTACGAATCGGCCCGCGCATCCGGAGCGGCTGGGCCGTATTTGCATCGGTTGTTCCAGCGCGCTTTTCGCGTGGCTAAACAAGTGCGAACCCACACCGAAATCACACGCGGCGCCGTATCGATCGGATCGGTCGCGGTCGATCTTGCGCAAAGAATTTTCGGCGATCTCGCGCAACGAAAAGTTCTCGTGCTCGGCGCGGGTGAAACGAGCGAGCGCACGGCGCGCGCGCTGGTTTCACGGGGCGTGAGCGATTTGCGTGTGAGCAATCGCTCGATCGATCGTGCCCAGGAGTTGGCGTTGCTCGTGGCGGGCCGCGCCATTTCGTTCGAGCAATGGCCGGAACAATGTCGCGAGATCGACATATTGATTACGTCGACATCGTCCGATGCGTTTCTGCTTACGCGCGAGAAACTGGCGCCGATGTTGCGCGAGCGGACCGATCGGCCGCTTTTCATTATCGATATCGCCGTGCCGCGCGATGTCGATCCAACGGTCAACGAAATGGAGGGCGTGTATCTTTATGACATCGATTCGCTGCAATCCATCGCCGCGCAATCGCTCACGCTCCGCCGCCGGCAGACGTCGGCCGCGGAAGAAATTATCGCGGAGCATGCGGATCAATTTCGCGAATGGCTCGAGAATGCTGGGCGAGCTGATGGGCGAGGCAGCGCGGCCGCTCGTGCGATCGGCGATGCGCCGCTCCAAATTTCCGAGTCGTAACTTCGCGCCGCCTGATTGATCGGCATGCGCGAAGAGAACGGAATCATCCTCGGCACGCGCGGCAGCGAGCTTGCGCGCGCCCAAGCGCAGTTGGTCGAACAAGCAATTCAGTCTGTGCACCCCGACGCTAAGATCGACATACAAATTATCGCAACGAGTGGCGACGAAAAGCCAAAGCGGCAGTCTTTCGATCCGCGCGCGGGACGAAAAGGAATCTTTACCGCGGAAATCGAGCGAGCGCTGCGCGCTGGGGATGTCGATATTGCGGTGCACAGCGCAAAAGATTTGCCGAGCGGTTTGAGTGAGGGCGTAGTGATCGCAGCTGCCCTGCCGCGCGCAGTGGTGGAGGATGTTTTAATTTCGAAAGATGAAGGTGGAATCATGGCGCTTCCCCAAAATGCGACCGTCGCGACTGGAAGTGTACGACGTCAGCATCAACTGCGCGCGAAGCGGCCGGATCTGCAGATTGTCGATCTTCGCGGCAACGTGCCGACGCGGTTGCGCAAACTCGCGCAGAATAATTGGGACGCGATCATCTTGGCGTGCGCTGGTCTCGATCGGCTTGGCTTTGATTTGTCGCGCAGCGATTTTGAATTCGAGGGGTCTTCATTTCACTCGGAATTTTTGTCACGCGAAGAATTTCTGCCGGCAGGCGGGCAGGGGATCATTGCGCTGCAGATTCGCGACGACGATAAAAGGGCGAAGGGGATTGTCGATCCAACGAACGATCATGAGACGCTGCTTTGTTTGCGAGCGGAGCGGGAATTTTTGCGGCTTTTGCGGGCCGACTGCGAAACGCCTGTCGGTGTGCTTGCCGTGATTGAAGGCAAGAGAATGAAAATGCGCGCTCAAGTTTTTGATCTTGAAGCAATCACGCCGCGCGCGAGCTCGACCGAGGGTCCGAGC
>CATPCN010000731.1 GCA_955652855.1 uncultured Chthoniobacterales bacterium
CTTTTCCATGTACCGAAATGCTAAGTTGAGCTTCGCCCGGTGACTTTGCAGTGACGTTCGCTCCGAAGATGCCGGGGTGTGTGGATGGATCGCAGGGAAAGATTTCAGGACCTCCGTCGCGGGCAAGATGTACTTCGCACGCGGCATCTTTGACGGCCTTGAAATCCGCGAGCCGTGTCAGGTGAATGGCGAACCTGCTCTTTTGATTTGAGACGAGCGCTGGATATTCGAGGTAGAGTTCGCCTTTGCTGGTCCAGACTGTCGCCTTGAGCTCTGGTGTTTCAGCCTTCTGAGCGGGCGCGCTTGCCTGCGGACTTCGCGAGCAGGCCGCCAGTAGGCTGGCAACCGCAACGATGATATGAATCCTTTTCACGGGCGCACCTCCAGGCCAACCACACGCTCCAGTTCGATGAATGCCTCTTTGACACCGGCCTGAAGCTCGAGCGCGCGAAGGCCAGCGGCGCGGCTCACACGAAGTGAGTCCAGCAGTTCAAGGATGCCGATCTCGCCTTCCTGATAGGCGGTCTGCGTGATGCGCGTCAGTTCACTACCTGCCGATTCGAGTTCACGTCGATAGGTTGCGAGCGCGTCCCGGCGGATAGCGAGCACATCGTGAGCGCCCTGTATTTCGGTGCGGATCTGTCGCGCGAGCAACGCAATGCGGGCGTTGGCCTGCTCCTGCTCAGCTTGGTAGCGGGCCACCTCGTAGCGTCCGTTGTTGAATAGCGGAAGCGGAACACTTAGGCTGATGGCTAGCCCCGTCCGAGTAACGTTTGAAAAGGGGTTGGGACCTACGCCAGAGGTGACATCTGCGCGCTTAAAGCCTGCCGTCACCTGAGGTTCTGGAATGCGGAGGTGGCGGGCGGCTTGCTCTTCGATTTGGTAGCGAACCAGACTCTTTTGCTCAGCGCGGTAGTCTGCGCGAGCGTTGATGGCGCGGCGGACCAATTCCTCCAGGTCGGGTATTTGGACTGAGACCGGCAATTCGCCGCGAACCTGCTGTACGCGAGTGCCCTCCGGAAGATACCCCGCCAACCGGGCGGCTGCGGCCGCGACAAGCGATCGCGCAACTGCTGTATCGATGCGCAACTCGGTGGCTTCGCGCTCGGCACGCATTCGATCATAACGTGAGACCTCGCCTTCGGCTTCACGCTGTCGAAGAATGTGAATGAGTTGCTCTACCTCGCTGTTGGCGCTGGAGAGAACTCGTAACCGTTCCTGCGAGGCGACCATACGATAAAACGCGAGTCGCAGATCGCTGCGAAGGGACCAGAGGGCGGCTTCGCGGTTGGCGTCGGCCACGGAGACGGCGGCAGTGCCGACTTCACGCAAGTACCGAATGCGGCCGTTCAGCGGCAGCGTTTGGGACGCCTCAAAGAACTCGTTGTAGCCCGCGCCTTCCCGCGAATAGGCAACCGAGGGATTGGGGTAAACTGTGCGGGCGCGCGCTTCGGCTTCGGCGAGCGCGACGCGGGCGCGCAGTTCCCGCGCTTGTGGACTCAGCGCGAGAAAGTGCTCGACGACTTGAGATTCGGACCACTCCTGTAAAGAATCTTGCCCTCGACAACTCGGACGTGCGCAACACAGTATCGCGGCCCAGACGAGCCACCGTGCGTGAGATGACATGAATTATGACCTTCCTTTTCCAACAATGATTGGCGGGCACACGAATCCCGTGCGCCTGAATGAGAAAGGTCTAAGCGGGAGGAGCTCTTGGTTGTTTCGGATTTAGATCCGGTGGATCGTGACCGCGAGGCTGGGGAATCAAGAGCGCTATGCAGACGAGCAGCGGAGCGGAAACCTCGACCGTGCCCGAAACGGCGAGATCGAAAGAGTACGCCGCATCCGAAGGCGGCGCGATGCGACATTCGAGATCGATTGCGTCATCGTCAGCCGTGTGAGCGCAGATGGCCGGGCCTCGGGCGTCTTGCGCCAAATGAACATGCAGGTGAGCGGGCGAGGTTGCGGGATGATCCGCTTCCTCAACGTGAATGTGCAGGAAGGGTGCCTGAAGGAAGCCCCAGAAAAGGGCGGCAATGCTCAGAATTGTGGCGGCTTGCTGCACCGGTTCCAATCTATCACTAACTTGAACTTCTCGGTTTCGCCTGGCCGATCACGATCTCGACAGATGCGGTCTGCTTCCAAAATCTAGATGTCTTATCTGAGGATTACCTGAATTAGCATTTTCCATGCGGTGGCTCATGCTACGCTCGGTCGGAAAGACATCCGCGAGAGCTAAAAGTGTGACGACCAATACGTTGACTAGCGCATTGAACCGAAGCGCACTTCAGCATCTGAGCCACGACGGCGTTCTATTATTCATCACTCGATTCGCGCGGCTATTCTCCTACGGAGCACTCTCGGTCGTGTTGGTGTTTTATCTGACTGGTCTGGGGCTAAGCGAAGCGCAGACCGGAATGCTTCTGACTCTGACGCTTCTCGGCAACACCCTGGTGTCGCTCCTGCTGACGACTCAAGCTGACCGGATCGGCCGGCGGCGGATGCTGATCATCGGAGCCATTCTGATGTCGGGTGCCGGTCTGGTTTTCGCTCTAACGAACAACTTCGTATTCCTGGTCGTGGCAGGAACTATCGGCGTCATCAGCCCAAGCGGGCACGAAGTGGGGCCATTCTTATCAATCGAGCAAGCGGCCTTGTCTCAGATAATTCCTGCCCGAGAGCGCACGGCGGTATTTGCGTGGTACACGCTGATCGGTGCGATGGCAACCGCTGCGGGCTCCCTGTTTGCCGGCGCCATTATAGACGCTCGTTGTGTTCCGTCGGACAGGAGCGATAGCGCTAGCGCAGCCATCACTGCCCCCTCAGGATTTTCAACTACTGAGAGCCAGACGAATACTCAGGTCAATCCATCTTCGCCGTCTCAATCCCGCAGGTCCAGCGATCGAACCGCGAATTCCGAAGCGTCCAAACGGAAATCGAAGGAGTCACCGGATGCACAAACGGCACCGAACGGTCAGCGGGACATGGGCGTGAGTAATGATATGTGTCAGCCATCGCAAACAACGAGAGTGTTTGCGCTTCGGACTTTGGATGGGCGTATTCTCGCCTTTGATGACACTAGCAACACGAAGGTAGTTGCTCAATTTCTGGCGCTTATAGACTCGTCGAGCGTACCGGTGCAGTCGAGCCCGAGCGGAGAAGTCCTACCCGGTACGCAAACACAGAATCCAGGCCGCGCCACTGGAGGCCAAGTGGAAGTGGTTGGTCGCCTGCAAGGCAAGATGTTGCAGGCGGAATCGATCCGACCAGTGCAATAGGGATTTCGCGAGGGTAGCGGAATCTGGCCACTCAGGAAATCCACATGTTCATGCGACAAACTGGAGTCGCGATGGGTGTCATGCGATTCATGGGTGCCGCGCTTCTACTTTGCTTTCCAGCCTCGGCGGAAGTGGTCCGATTCGATAATTGTGTACCCGGCAAGCTCCCTATGGGCTGGACTATCGCGATGACGCATGAAGGAGGCCCCCCTCGATGGGAGATCGTTCAGGACCAATCGGCTCCCAGCCCGCCGTACGCTCTCGCCCAGATTTCACGAGATCGCACTGCCGGCCGATTTCCGTTGGCGATTTGGGATGCGAAGACGATTCGGGACGGTGAGGTAAGCGTCGCCTTCAAGACCGTAGATGGCAGTGTAGATCAAGCGGCGGGAATCGTCTGGCGATATCGAAACCCCAACAATTACTACATCGTCCGCGCCAACGCACTGGAAAACAACGTAGTCCTTTACAAGGTTGAGAACGGGGTTCGGCTTTCGATAGCGCCAAAAGGGCTTCCGTCCCGATCGTATGGGGTCAAACATCAAATTCCGCGCGGCCAATGGAACACCTTGAAAATCGCGTTCAAGGACAGCGCATTCGCCGTCTTTTTCAACGAGGAACGGCTTTTCGAGACCGACGATCCAACCTTTGCTCAGGCTGGCAAGACTGGCCTGTGGACTAAAGCCGACAGCATAACGTACTTCAATCAATTCACAGTATTGGAAAAGTGAGGCAAACATAACTATGAAAATCACCAGATTGATCGCATGCGCATTGCTCTTAACCGGTGCAGTCGTGGCGCAAAATATGCCCGAGGACTACGACGGGGTTTTGAAGACGCTGGATAAGAAGGGAGATTTCAAAGACGGCGTTCTGAAGGTCAACATTCCTCGAAATGACCTCAAGGTCACTATTGACGGAATCGCCACGCCGACACCATTTGGCTTCGGCGGCTGGCTAGCGATGACCAAGGGCACCGGCGGAATGGATGTGATGATGGGCGACCTCGTGCTTCAGGAAGACGAAGTCAATCCGGTCATGTCCGCTCTGCTCGACAACGGCCTCGAAGTGACTGCCCTTCACAACCACTTCTTCTTTGAAAGTCCGCGCATCTTCTACATGCACGTACATGGTCACGGCAAGGCGGCCGATCTGGCCACAATGGCGAAGCCTGCGCTAGACCTGATCGGCAAAGGATCGCCGCAGCACCAGAGTTCGGTCAGCGGAGGGAACTCGAACGTCTCCGCTGGACAGATCGATACTGCGAAGATTGCCAAAATTGTCGGACACGAGGGCGAACAGAATGGGGCGGTGTACAAGATCACAATTGGCCGGGACGATCTGAAACTGAGGGAGATGGGCGCTCTCATCAATGCGCGAATGGGTTTGAACACGTGGGCATCTTTCTTCGGGAGCGATGCGAACGCGGAAATCGCAGGCGATGTGGCAATGCTGTCCTCGGAGATCACTCCGGTTCTCAAAGCGCTACGCTCGAACGGGCTAAACGTAGTAGCGATCCACAACCACATGACAAGCGGCCAGCCCGCTATTTTTTTCCTGCATTACTGGGGAACAGGACCGACCGAGAAACTTGCAGAGGGGTTTAAGGCCGCGCTAAACGAGCTGGGCAAAGGTCACGCAAAGATAGGTAAACTAGGCGGTGCTCGGTGGTAATTCGGCAGCCGTGATGGGTCCTGTCAAAGGCGGTGGCCGCTCAAAGTTCCCTGTGGGATTCTCTTGCAGTACTTTGTCCCGGTTGGGCACGCGCGGTTTCGCTTATTTAGGGCTCAAGCCATCACGCATCCGTAGTTGATGGCGGAGCCGTGAATGTCGCCGGGGTTCAGCGAGCGGAGACAACCGCGCTTGCTATCGGCTTTGCTTGCCTCGCAGATCTGCTGGCCGTGCTATCGGTGGAATCGTTCCTTCCCGACTCTGCCTGCCCGATTCGTCTACGACTTCGCGCGCTGCCTCGATACAACCGGCCTATCACCGTGGCGGGTCGTCTTGGGTTGGGTAGCCGGCGTTGTGCTCGTCAGCTCGGCTGAGTTTATCCAGTCCGGCGTACATCAGAACTTGAGGCGGATGCCTCCGTTGAAAACGCGACCATCCAAAGGTGCCCAAGCATCGACTGTCCACCTGCCGTCGATGCCGCGGTCCGGCCGGATCAGAGGATCATAACGAGTTTGGCGAACATCAGTAAGATTTTCCGCGTTCAGAAAAAGTCGCGCCGGGCCGAATTTGTGTTCGATCAAGAAGCCGGAGAGAACGTAAGGCTTGGACTCGGTACGGTGCGGGTTCTGCTCTAGAC
>CATPCN010000732.1 GCA_955652855.1 uncultured Chthoniobacterales bacterium
CGGCACGGTCGCGCAACCGGCGAGCAAAACTGCCGCGAGCAGGAGTAAACGGCGGCTGCAGCGAATCATAACAACGGTTCTTTATCGCAGCGCCGGCACTCGCGCAATCGGCAGTTGTCGGATTCTATTTTGCATCGCGGGAGCGTTGCTTCTACATTCGCATTCATGTTCGAACTGGAGGTCTACGCTGCGGGCGTCCGCGATTTGAATAAAATTCTCGAGCTTGAGCACGAACTCGCGGTCGTGGCCGGGCTGCGCTATAAAGTCGATCGCAATCACGACCTCGTTTACATGGAGCTAGAGGAGCCGACGATTACTTTTCGCGAAATCCGCGCCATCTTTCGCAAGCTCGGTCTCGAGCCGCGTTTCATCGGCGCGATTCCACCGGAGTTGCGACCGAAAACCAAAACGCAGCCGCTGATCGCGTGAAGAAAACGGCGTCGCGCAAACGCCGCGAACATTTCGGATGATTGCACGATTTTTCAGCGCGCTCGGCCGACCGGTCATTTCCTTTTGGACCTATCTCGGTGAAATCGTGCTGCTGGCTGCGGACACATTTCGCTCGATCTTTACGCACAAGCTGCGTTGGAAATTATTTCTCAATCAAATCGTCGAGATCGGATTGCTTTCGCAACTCGTCGTCGTGATTACAGGCGGTTTTACCGGCGCGGTGTTTGCGGCGCAGACTTTCTTTCAATTCAATAAACTTGGCATGGGATCGGCAACCGGCGCGGTCGTCTCTGTCGCGATCTGTCGCGAGCTCGGTCCGGTCCTAACCGCGTTGATGGTAACGGGGCGCGTGGGCGCGGCGATGTCCGCGGAAATCGGTACCATGAAAGTGACCGAACAGATCGATGCCTTGCGCGCGCTCGCCGTTTATCCGATCGATTATCTCGTTTTGCCGCGAACGCTAGAAATGATGATTTCGATGCCGTTGCTCGTGGCGGAATGCATCGGGATCGGCATCGCGGCGGGTTATTTCGTCGCGATTTTTTTGCTCGACGTGAATGGGACGTATTACATGGCGAACATGATTCGCTGGACGCAGATGCGCGACATCATCATGGGTTTGACGAAAGCGTTTTGTTTCGCGCTCCTCATCGTCTTCATCAGTTGTCACAAAGGGCGTAACGCGCGCGAAGGCGCAGTGGGCGTGGGCAAAGCGACCACCGAAGCTGTGGTCGATTCATCGCTCGCCGTTTTGATCTCGAATTTTTTTCTAACCATGTTGCTGAACATCATTTTCCCGGCGGGTTATCAATGATGCGGAACGAGAATGTGCGATCGCCATGATCGAACAACCACCACCATCTCCGCAGTCCGTCGCGCCCCCGGCGTTAGATCGACATAATTGGCCGATGATCGACGTGCGCGCTCTGGCCAAACGAATTGCGCAGCAGGAAATTTTGCGGGGAGTGGATTTGACCGTGTCGAAAGGGCAGACCCTCGCCATCATAGGCCGCAGCGGCGGCGGCAAAACCATTCTCCTGAAACATCTGGTCGGTTTGATGAAACCGGACGCCGGCGAAATCTGGATCGACGGTCAGAACATCATTCAGCTGAGCGAGCGCGAGCTCGCTGCCATTCGACAGAAAGTCGGCATCTTGTTTCAAGGCGCCGCCCTTTTCGATTCGATGACGGTGGAAGAGAACATCGCGTTTCCGTTGCGCGAAGCGGGCGAGCGCGATCCGAAAATGATTCGGCAAAAAGTCCACGAGATGCTCGAAGTCGTGGAGCTGGAAGGTCAGGAACAAAAAATGCCGGTGAGCTTGAGTGGCGGGATGAAAAAACGCGTCGGCCTCGCGCGCTCAATCATTCGGCGGCCGTCGTGCGTCTTGTACGATGAGCCCACGTCCGGTCTCGATCCGGTTGTGTCCGACAGCATCAACCGCTTGATCCGTCGATTGCAGGAACGCTTCAACATGACCAGCATTGTGGTGACGCACGACATGAAGAGCGCGTTCCATGTCGCGGACCGCATCGCTTATCTTCATGAGGGCCGAATTTATTTCGACGGTTCGCCGGCGGAGCTCCAGCAGTCGGCCGATCCGATCATCCGCGATTTTTTGCTCGGGCGATCGGAAGAAGCGGCGTGACGGCAAGCGAAAAAAATTTATGTCGATCTAACGGGCCGCAGAAAGCAGTGGCAAATTTCCGATAGCGTCGGATTTTCAGCAGTCCGCAAATGAATCAACAAGAAAGAGCAGTCGAACTAAAAGTCGGCGCGTTTGTTTTTCTCGGGCTCGCCGCGCTCGGTGCGCTCGTCGTGCAGTTCGGCCGCGTCGGCGAAGGATTCAAACATTACTACCCGCTCACGATCGAGTTTCCCGATGCGAGCGGTTTGCTCAAAGGCTCGGACGTTTTGCTGGCCGGCGCGAAAATCGGACGCGTTTCCGAGGGTCCGCATCTGGTGCGGGGCCGCACCGGCGTGGCTGTGCCGCTGCGCATTTACGATTACGTAAAGATTCCGACCGGCAGCAAATTCACGGTCGGCAGCTCCGGACTTCTCGGCGATCGTTTTGTTTCCGTGACTTTGCCGAAAGGACAGCCCTCTGGTTATCTCGCGGAAAACGCGACGCTGCAAGGCGCACGCGAAACCGGTCTCGACGATCTCACCCGCGAAGGCGACCTGCTCGTGCGCGATCTGCGCGGGGCAGTTCAAAAGATTGATGCGACGGTTAGTCGCTTGCATGATGACGCGTTCTCGCCAGCTAATATCCAAAATCTCAAAGCGAGCATCGAGCATTTGAACCAGGCGACGGGCGCGCTTGCCGAATCATCGAAAAAGTTTGATGGCATTATCGCTAAAACGGACGCGACCATGAGCTCAGCGAAACGAGCGGCCGATGAAGCAAAGGCCGCGATCGCGGATGCGCGGCAGGTCATCCAATCCGCCACCGAAGGAAAAGGACTCATGGCCACGCTGCTCACGAATCAGGAACTCGCGAACGATTTGCGCGCATTGATCAAGAATTTGCGCGCGCACGGCGTTTTATTTTACCGGGACAGCGCGGCTAAGATCGACATAAACACGCGCGATCAAAACACGCCGCGTCGCCAAGTAGGAGGAGGCCGATGACGCCGCTACTCACGGTCAACCTTCTGCGCGTGCTTTTCATTACGTTTTGCGCGGCGATCGGCGCAATCGTGACTTCGGAGTTGCAGGGAAACTCATGGCCGGGCGTCATACTTGGTCTCCTTCTCGGTCTGTCCGTTGTTCTGATCGATCGATTGCTCAAGGGCTTTTCACTTCGCGCTTTTTCGTCAGCCACGTTTGGACTTTTGCTCGGCTGGATTTTTCCAAATTGCTCATCGCCTCGCAAGTGTTGGCTTATCTTGCGCCGACGACGCAGTGGGCCGTCGGCTTAA
>CATPCN010000733.1 GCA_955652855.1 uncultured Chthoniobacterales bacterium
GGGCGTGATTCGCCATCAAATATGCAATGGCAAACGAAGGCAGATGCGAAGGCTAAGGACCGGACCGAGGACTGAGAGCCTTGCCAAGGCTCAGGCGACCCGCACTCGCGAAGCCGCCACTATTACCCCACAGGTTTAGGAACAACAGACTTGCTAGAGATTCCGATGCACCTATAAGGAAAGATCGTCGTTCGTCGTCGGCCATCTCAATTTGTTCGTCTGCCTGCTGACTGAAGCGCCATTGGTCCATTTAAGTCTTCTTGAGGAAGCGAACAACTCTGCGCAGAGACCGGTCAAGAGCCTTCCCTTTGAGCTTACACTCCCATACAACAATAACCTTCCAATTCAGCTTGCGAATTTGCCTTAGGTTCCGGACGTCACGTTCCCGATTGTCCGCTAATTTCTTCTTCCAAAAGTCGACCCGCGTGAGTGGTACCGAACGCCCGGATTTGCAGTCATGACGGTGCCAAAAACAACCATGAATGAAGATCACGGTCCTTTTACCGGAAAAAATAAGGTCCGGCTTGCCCGGCAATGATCGGTCATGCAGCCGGTATCGGAACCCGAGCGCATGAAGCGCCTTCCGGAGGAGTATTTCGGGCTCCGTGTCGCCTCCGCGCACCGCTGACATGCACCGACGGCGCTGTTCCGGTGTCAGCACATCCATGGGTCAGTTGGCCGTTTTCAGCCCTTCGCGGAGCTGAACCAGATGACGTCCGAGTACTTCGGCGAATGTAACAGGTACGGCATTCCCTATTTGGCGAGCGATATGTTGGCGCGTGCCATAGAACACATAGGAGTCAGGGAACGTCTGGAGGCTGGCAGCTTCTCGAAGAGAAATCGCACGGTCCTGCACAGGATGACCGTAACGGCCATTTGAAAGGCTATGACATCTTCCCGTAAGAGTTGGTGCCGGCTTATCCCAGGCCATTCGCCCGTAGACATCCGTATGCCCTTCGTAATCGCCCTTATGACAGTCGAGCGTGAGCTTTCCCGGCCACGCCCGTCTGTCTCCGCCATCATGCGGAGTCTTGCTCAGTCTTTCGAGATTTAATGCAGACAGCGCAGCGGCGTGGTGGTTAGGGATGTTAGGGTGAGAGCATCCAGCCGCCAACGAAGGATAGTGTGCAATCGCCTCTCTCACGGTGAGGTAATTCAAGGAACCTGGGCCAAACTCACCCACAGGCAATGACACCCCGCGTCCTTTGATAGCCAGCAACACATACCGGCGCCTGGTTTGAGGCACACCAAAGTTTTTTGCATCAAGGACGCCCTCCGCGATCTGGTATCTGTTAGACTGGAGCATCTTTAGGAAGCGGCGATAGGTGCTGAAGCCCTTCACTCGGGCGATGCCCGGAACATTTTCCACTAACACCTGTCCGGGCTGGATCTTCTCGATAAGCCTTGCGAACGCACCAAGAAGCGTAGCATCCGGATCTTCATAGCTGGTGCCGCGCCCGATGGCTTGTGGCCTTCGATGTTTACTGAAGGGCTGACATGGAGCACATGCGGCAATTAAGAGATCCCCCGTGTGCCGTGAGTCGAGAATCTTCCAAACTGCCGAAGGCTGGACCTCGCATATGTCTATATGCTGAAAGCGCGCCGGGTGATTGTTCCGCTCGTAACTGTCTCTGCATCGCTCATCGGCATCAACTCCTCCGACAACATGAATCCCTGCGTTGAGGAGTCCTCGTGTCAGTCCGCCAGCACCACAGAAACAATCGATAGCTCGCATTCGATCAAAGACCTAATTAGTCACAGCGGGAAAGAGCGCGATGATTTCATCGGCCCACGTTTCACAATCTCGATCCGGCATACCAGGGCGCGCCGACGATAGCATGTAGGCCCAGGCGAGGAGCTCCCGCCAGGGGTTGTCAACTGATGCCACGCGCTCATACTCCTCATCAGCATTGCCAATGTTGGCTATATCAATGAGTTGAAGGTTTCGAAAGTCAACCGCCATCGGCGGGAAGACGCCGGGTAAGGCTGGCAACGGCAGACAGGACTGAGCGTATCCCGTTGTAAGCAAACTCTGCAGCTTGCCTCGATCGCTCGACTTCCATTTTTGGATGTTGAGATCTTGTAATAACCTGTCCACAGTCGTGCAGCAACTTACTAACACGCGCGACACTTTTGGGTTCCTCTTCTCGGTTCTCACCAGATCGCAAGAGGGCGTAAGAACGACAGCGTAGCTACTGGCGAGTTTTCCGTCTTCCTTCCGCTTCCGGATTACGTCGCCCATGAGCAAGTGCTCAACGACGGGCGGAAACAGATAGCCTTCCCAACTTTTCAACCCCTTGCTTGCAGCAGAACCGGTCAACAAGTCCTCATCCATCCTAGCTGCGACTCGCCGCCTCGCCGAACGGACCAACATTTCGTTTCGTTCCGCATCATCCTTCACGCTCTCAAACAGCCTGGGAGCAATGTCACGTAACGCGCCATTCATCGCCGAACGAATCTCTTTTTCAGCATCGTCCAGCGCGCGGATATGAGGTTCGAAATCCTGAATGCATTGCAGTACTAACACCTCGCTGTCAGCTCCCTTCTTCACAACTCTGATGAACGGGTGGTTCGCGGCAGCCTGTTCTGTGACGAGTTCAGGAGCTGCAGTATAGAAAATCAGAGGACAGAATCTCGTTCCCCAGATGTAGGCGTGAGTTTCGAAACCGATTGATTCCTTCTCGGCGCCGGTGCCCTTCAGAAGATCCAGAACAATGATTTGGGGATTGTGGGATTCGATATCGGCTTTGGTGTTGTCGAAATTTACGACCTTGCATAGACTCTCAGTCAACTTCTGCGTGATTTCATCAAGCACAGCTTGCACGTTGTCCGGTTGGTCATCTATTAGCAAGATCCGCACGTATACCTCACATGAGTCTTAGCTTGAGCGGCAAATCGAATGAAAAGGTTGCACC
>CATPCN010000734.1 GCA_955652855.1 uncultured Chthoniobacterales bacterium
CTACAAAATCGAGAACGGCAAGATCGGCGCGCCGCTCAAGGGCGCCATGCTGATCGGCAACGGGCCGACCGACCTGCATCGCATCACCATGGTCGGCAACGACCTCGCGCTCGACACCGGCATCGGCACCTGCGGCAAGAACGGCCAGGGCGTGCCGGTCGGCGTCGGCCAGCCGACGCTGCGGATGGAGCGGATTACCGTGGGAGGAACCGGCTAGTTTGCACGTGAGCGATCGCGTGCATCAGACTCGGAGGGAGGATCTAGAGGAATGGTGCGATCATCAGACATAATTCTGACCTCTCTCAGGCTCTTCCGAAGCAATTTAAGCTGCTCGGTCGGGACCTTGGTTCCCGTGAGCAAAAGGAATTTGAGGTTAACCAGGCCCATGAGCGGCCGCACATCGGTCACCTGTGTATTGTCAAGAACAAGCACCGACAGCTTGATAAGATTTGCGAGTGGCGAGACATCTTTGACGCTTGTCCTGGCGAACCAAAGAGTTTCCAAGTTTGGAAGGCTGCTCAGCGGGCCTAAATCTCCGACCGGAGAAGAATCAAAATAAAGCCGGGTCAATTTAGAGAGGCCACTTAGCGGTGTCAGATCAACGATATTTGTCCTGCTCAGGTCGAGAGTGCTTAGGACCACCATGGTGGAGAGCGAAGAGATATTTGTAATTTTTGTACCTTGAAGCGAAAGAGATTGAAGATTGACAAGACCGGAAAGTGGCAAGAGGTCTGAGACTTGGGTGTCATCAAGTGTCAATCGTCGCAGGGATTTAAGCCCTGACAAGGTATTGAAATTTTGAACGGGGGTGGACGATGCATCCAGATTTTCAAGCTTTTTAAGGCTTTCAAGGGGGACAGATCCACTACATCAGTGTCCGCAATACCGAGTGCGACGAGGCTTTGTATTGAAGAGAGAGGACCTATAGCGGAAACGCTTGTTCCGGCAAGTGAAAGACTGTGCAGATATTGCAAGCGCCCAAGGGGCGTAACATCGGCCAGCGGAAATCTCTCATACTTGTTATCAGTGTTATCAGTGAGCTTGGAACTAGATCGTCGACTCGAATTGAGCCGCAGAATTCTCAACTGATCAAGCCCGGCGAGTGAGCCGAGCTTGATCACTTTCAAGCCTGTGAGATCGAGGCTTCGCAAGTCCTTTAGTTGCGAAAACAGCGCGAGGTCATCTATCTCCCCCACGAATCCTTTTTTGGGCCGGAAGGCATACGGGTCCGTCACGGAACCAACCTCAGTAACCCGACCGATTGCTTTCAGAAGAGGAATAGCTTCCTTGATCAAGTCCGGCGTGGTCTCCTCCGGAAATTTCGCCTGCGCGCCTTCTAGCGTGTCCGTTATCGAAATCTTGAGCGCCGAGAGGCGATCAAGCGCCGCAAGACGAATTTGAGCGGGCCGAATAATCTCCACGTAGTAAGTCGCGCCCCCACCAAGCAAAAGCACAAACGCAAAGGAGGCTGCGTACGCAAAGCTTATCGTGCGCCTCAGGGCGAGCCTTGGACGGGTACCCTTTATCCAGACATCGTCGAACAGGCGTCGATATATCGGATTTCGAACGACCAGATTGCCTTGGTTGTCACGCGTGACCAGACCGGAAAGCTTAAGCTCGGCATTTGCCAGCGTCGTCCGATCTGGAACGCCTGTCCCTTTGAGAACCTTCGCGTACAATTCGATTGTCGCGGCCTCGTCGGAAAGCCTATCTTCCAGAAATCGCAGGATTTGCTGGAAGTGCACATCCGTGCTCGCTTGTCCGAGATTTTCGTAGACATCCGTCACAAGTTCATCGACGGAACTGGTATCATCGATCCTTTTTTCAACGACATCAGAGCAAAGCTTCTGAGTGAGATAAGGTTGGCCGCCACTCCAATAGAGAATTCTGTCCAGCAGGCGGTTTGAAACTTCAACGTCGGGATTCAACACCGCGGCGAGCGGTGCAAGATCATCAATACCGCGTTCAAAATCACGTAATGTCAGCGGCGTACCGACATTGTAGGCCGTCGTGCGGCGGTCCTTGATTAGTTCATTCGGCGTCGCAACGCCCAACAAGCAAAAGGTAATCCGACGATAGGTTTCCACCATCGGCCGGTCATTGTACATGCCGCGGATCGCCGTGAAGAGATCGTCGGTGTACGGCAGCTTCAAGGTGCTGTCGATCTCGTCGAGAAATATGACGACGGGCTCGGCAATCGCTCGGCCAACAATTTCGCGGAAGAAGCGCAACAGGCGCTGGTTTACCGTTTCCGCGCCACGTTCATCCCACCACGTTTTCAGGTCGAGTTGGAGAGCAAGTATTCGCACAATCTTGCTCAGCAAACCAAGATAGAAGGCATCAAGACTGGGTGGAGTCCCCAACTCGCTCGCGAGGTCGATGGTGACCGATCTGATTCCTCGTTCGCCGAGTCGCTGCACTGCCCGCATCATCAGGCTCGATTTGCCCATCTGCCGGGAGCTCAGGACGTTGACATATTCACCCTGCTCCAGCAGCTGAAAGAATTTTTCGTCCTCCTTGCGATCCACATACAGATGCTGGCGCGAATTCAGCGTACCCCCGGCCTGAAGCTGGAGCCTGGCGCTCATTGGAGCTGCCTGAAAAATCGGGCGTAGAGCATATTCGAGGGAATGGTGGTCTTGCCCTTCCGCTCCACGAGACCGGCGGCGTGAAGCCGATAGAATGTGTCGATATCCAATTCGGCCCCCTTCGAAACGACACGCCGCATGGCGCCCAGCAGATCGGGCTGCTGCTGCAGCATGAAGATTCGCGACCGGAGGTGCTCGCCGAATAGACCATCGGCATCGGATGAGTCCGCCATCATGGTCTCGAAACTCAAACCCGACGAGACGAGCCGATAAAGGGCCAGGCGTGTGAGGTATGGGTGACCGGAGAGAAGTTCGTACAGTTGATCCTGTTCGTTGTCGGTCAATGGACCTCCGTACGCAGTATTGAATTGGCGGAGATGCATTTGCTCGAAAGGCTTAAGCTGAATTGCCGGCGTCACATTGAAGGGCGAGCGATCGGCTGCTGCGATCAGCAAGTAGGGTTCGGTCGCGATGACCATCGCCAAGTCCATATTTTCCCAGGCCGACACGGGTTGCGCGCGCTCGTTGTGCCAATGGCGCAGCATGCTGAAGAAATCCGCCTGATAGGGCCTTCCGAGAAGCCGATCGACTTCATCCATCGCAATCGCGATGGGCGGTTGGCCGGAGGAATGCCTCATCCAGCCCGTCTACCTGAAAGAGAAGCCGGTGGCCTTTCTCTACGCAGAATTCTCGGGCGACCAGGGGGCAACTCCCATGGATCTGGCCTATATGCGGGAGCTCGCGGCCGCGGCTTCGTCCGCCTTTGTCGCAGCC
>CATPCN010000735.1 GCA_955652855.1 uncultured Chthoniobacterales bacterium
AGTTGAGGACGATCAAAGGAGCTGTGATTACAGGGGTAAAGTTTATTTCGGCCGGTAAAATTCTCACCGCCGACAGGAGCGGGACGGTGCGACTTTGGGATGACGGGACTTGCCAGGACTCCTGCACCCTGGCTCAAATTGACGGAGGGCTCGAGAGTTTAGCCGTTTCGATGGACGACAAGTGGATTGCGGCGGGGGACGAGAACAACACGGTAACCGTATGGAAGTTCGACAGCTCCGCAACTTCAGCACAGCTGTATCACAGCCTGACACTGCCCGACAAACGCGCCGTCGACTCGGATTTTGTTCGTGGGCTCGCTTTTGATAAGACGGGACGGTTGGCCGCGGTCAGTTTCAGCGGTGCATTAGTCTTTCAGGATGTGCCCTCATGGACATCCCTGTTCCAACAGCACACAGGCCTTCGACTAGACGGCGTCGCTGTTAGTGCTGACGGAAGCCGTGTCTACGTGGCCGGTGTGGAGGGCATGTATTTGGGACGTGTCCTGTCTTTTGATTCCAGAGATGGAAGCCGAATACCACTCGACGAGTTACCTGCCTACTGGACGCCAAACGCCGGCAACACCGGTCCGTACCGGTCTCTGGTCATCTCGCGGGACGGAAAGTGGATGCTGGCTGGCGGCCCCTATCTTCTCAAATGGGACCTCTCGACGAAGACGCTACCCGTGCTATTTGGAGAAGCGACCAGGGTGATGCCCGGAACGATATTCAGCCCCAGCGCAGACTCGGTTATCGTGCCATTGCTGGGCGTCCATCTGTTCTCGGTCTTCCGGGGCTACTTCGCGACCCTGCCGACGCTCGATCTCGCAAACCTGCCAATCCCGCTGCCCCTCGGCCAAACCGCGGTGGACACGGAAGGCCGGTTCATCGCTGCGCCCGGGGTTAGCCGTGCATTCTCGCGCCTGGTCCAGGCAACCTGCCCGCAGACCTTGCCCCCGCCACAGTTTACCCAATGCAATCAGGAGCTCCTGCAACGAACGAACTTGCCTCCGATGACATCGCTGCTGCTGTTCCGCGGATCGGATCTGACCTTCATAACCGAGTTGGAAATGGATGAAGATCCTCATCCGCAGTTCAGTCAGGACAGCGAACTATTATTGTGGCGCACGAAGAACGGCTTCCACACCGTCGACACAGCGTGCATGTGCAACAAACATGATTTTCCAATACCTCTCCCGGATGACGGCTTCTTCGACCTCGCGATCGATGCGTCCGCCCGTGTCGTCGCGACGCCCAAGGCGGGAACAAATGGCAGACTCGTGCAGCTGTTCAGCCTTCAAACGAACTCGATCGTCGGCACTCTGTCGCTGGGTGGTTCCCGCAGTGTTCGCCGCCTCGCTTTCAATTCCAGTCGAACCGATGAGGGGAAGATCCTTGGCATAGGGACGACGTCGGGCGACGTCCTGCTTTGGCCCACAAACGAGAAGACAGCCGAGCGAATTCAAGGCAGCTCGCCGGTCACGTCGTTGGCCTTCAGCCGTGACGGAAGCACTCTCGCCATCGGCCGGGAGAATGGTGGCGTGAGCGTGCTGTCCTTGAAATCCAGGAAACTATCCGAGATCGGAAGCGCTCATGCCAGCTCAGTCGAAGCTGTGCGTTTTGGTTTTGCGGGCCGCTGGATTTCTTCTCTCTCGCTCGACGCCGTCCAGTTCTGGGATTCCGGCGACTTGTCGAAAATCGGCACGCTGATCTTACCCATCGTGGATGGAACTCTGTCGTGGCTTTTCGTGAATCCTCAGGGCCTGTTTGAAGGCGAGTCCCGAGCGCTCGGGAGTATGCTGTGGCGATTCAGTCCGCGCCTTGATGATGTCGGCCCTGTTGAACTGTTTGAACACGATTATTTCTGCCAAGGTCTGATGAAGGAAGTACTCCTCGACCTCGAGCGACGCACTTGTAAACCTCCGGCTCTCGTCTCCAAAAACCGAAACCTGCCGGTCCTAAAGGTCTCGATAGACATTAAGGACAAGTCTCAAGCCGTTAAGCAGCCGCGTGTGAAGGTCGACATTCACATCCAGCGCGCTGTTGTTGGCGGACGGCCGGAAGCGGTGAAGGACGTCCGCTTGTTCCGCGGCGGACTTCTCGTTAAACACTGGCACGGTGTCATTCCGGAATCTACCCAGGATCTGACAACCGAGGTGCCGATCACACCCGGCCTCAATGAATTCAGAGCTTACGGGTTCAACTCCGATGATGTGAAGAGCCTGGATGCAACAGACGGGGTTTTAGGCGATCGGTCATTGGCGAGAGCGGGAACCACATATATTCTGTCTGTCGGAGTTGATGACTATGCCGGCGGAATACCACCGCTCCATTATTCCGGCAATGACGCCCGTGCTTTTGCTGCTGCCCTCACGGGTCTTCAAAGCGGGCAGGCTGTGCGAGTTGCGACCTTGGTCGATAGCGACGCCACACGCGACAACATACTCTGCGGCCTGCGACGGCTCGCGAGTGACGGCCAAAACCCTCCGTCGTGCGCTTCCTCAGAATTGAGTAAACTCCAGCCGACGAACATCGAGGACAGGGTTTATATCTTTTTCTCAGGTCACGGGGCTGCGCAAACGCTGGGTTTTGCACTTCTGCCGAAAGACGCCTCGTATTCCGGTTCGGAAGATAAGCAACTCCGCAATGTGATCTCCGATTCGGATCTGGAACGCGAACTCGAACCCATTTTGGCGGCACAGCAAGTTCTGGTTCTGGATGCCTGCAGCGCGGGCAGCCTGATCACGGCGGCTGAGTCCGCCAATGCCCCCCTCAATCTGGGTGGCTTCGCCCAGTTGGCGAGAGAAAAGGGCATATATATCCTCGCCGCTGCCACGGCCCGCCAGGCGGCGATGGAGGGGCCGCCGCACGGCCCAGGTAGTAATCGAAGCATCATGAATTATCTGCTTCTGGAGGAAGGGCTGGTTCAAAAAAAGGCCGAAGCCAAGGGCCCGAACGGTTCGTTGCTGATTGAAGACTGGTTCAACTATGCAGTAGGCCATGTGCCAAGCGCCGCCGATCAGCAACCAGTGTCTTTTCTGCCCATGAGGCAGGAAAACACGCAAACCGGAATACTAGGGTTTTTCAAGAAGTAGTAACGTGAGGAGGGCAAGGTCGAATGCGTCAAACCAACCGGTCGCTTATCGTTGCGTCATTCCTGTTAACGGCTGCGGTGCTGAACGCCCAGGAGCATTGCGCCGAGTCAAAGGAACCGCAATCGGCCGCCGTCTTACAGTCGCGCGTAAAGACTCTCCAGGATGAGTTGACGGCCGCGAAAGTAGCTGAGCCAGTAGCGGCGGAGTCTGCCAACGTGCGGAAAGCGCAAGAGCGATTACTTGGGGCAATGGAGGAGTTGGAATGCCAGCAGGAGGGCAGCATATCCGTCCAGAAGGGCATCTTGTCGACATCCACGTTTGTGCAGGTCCCTCTGCTCTACGTCACTGATCGACAGCGTGCGGCGCCCCCGAAAGCAGATGGCTTCTACGCTTCAGCGACAACGGGTGGTCTCGAATTCGGGCGCGTCAATGCAATCATCAACGAGATCGGCTCTATCCGCACCGGGCTCATCAAGGGTGCGAAGCGTGTTTCTGCGCCAACGGATATGGGCAAGGCCCAGGTGCAGGCGCTTCAGCCGCTGTCTGAGAAGGCGTTTACAGACATGATGATTGCTCCCCGCCCCAATACCCGTGAGCCTGTTCGCGTCGTGCTGTTCGTGCACGGTTTCAACGTGCAGTTTCATGAGGCCGCTCTGAGTCTCGCGCGGCTTGCGACATCAATGCAAGTACCGCTTGTTCCCGTCTTCTACAGCTGGCCGTCGAAGGGCGAAGTGCTTGGCTACTGGCACGATGAAGATGAAGTCGCTGCCGCCGCGGTTCGTTTCACGCCTTTTCTCGAGCGGTTGCTCTCCGGGCCCGCCGACGAGGTGATCATCGTCTGTCACAGTATGGGCGCGCGGATCGTAACGCGAGCGCTGGGAGAATTGGCTCGGAAAAACGCGAAACTTTCATCGCTGAAGAAAGTTGTCTACGCGGCCGCTGACATCAACGTCGAGGAGTTTAGTGCGCAATGGCCGTCTTTGCGAAAGATACCGGGAACGGAATGGACACTGTATGAGTCGAGTGGGGATTTCGCTCTTCGCTTATCCACGCATATCCACAGTTTCCGAAGAGTAGGTGAGTCTGACGGCGGTGTATTCGTAGCCGACGGCATTGACACGATCGATGCATCTTCCACCACGAGCATATTCCGCACCTTCGGTCATTCGTATATTGTCAGCAGTCCGGCGCTGGCCGCGGATATCGGTGACTGGGTGGCGCAAGATCTCCCTCCTGGCGTGCGAGGACTGGCGAGACTGATGCAGGGGAGGGCTGTGTATTGGAGATTCCCTTAAGGTTTCATAAGGCTGCTGCCCGGCCTATCCGTGAGGCTCCCGCGAGTAATACGCTGCGGGATGCGTTACGAGGAATGCATCGAGCAGCGCGTCGACCAGTGCGCAACCTGCTAAATCCGGGACTCCTCTACCGCCGGCGTCCCATAACC
>CATPCN010000736.1 GCA_955652855.1 uncultured Chthoniobacterales bacterium
GCGACAAAGGATGCTCGCATCAGGCGGCGGTGCGCGCCTTGGCTTTCAAATGGATTCGCATTCTCTATCGCTGTTGGCAGACCCGCACGCCTTACGATGAGTCCACCTATTTGAATGCGCTCAAGCGCCGCGGTTCGCCGCTATTGACTTCAATCGCGACGACCGCAAAAAATACTTGACAGACAATCTCAGGGCGTGAGTTAAGCAGCCCCACCCGGCCCGGCCGAAGGGCCGCCGGTCGGGGTCCGCGTTGAACGCCGGGTTTGGGCTCAACTTTATACATCGTTTCTTTTCTTGATCCATAGTGTCTTGACAACTTTGCTTCGCGGGTTCACTGGTCGCCGAAGCCATGCATGCAATGAACCGTTTTGAGGCTTCGTCTAGGCACTTTTGATCCCATTTGTCGGGCATCGTCTGCGCGCTGGCGCTCCCAAAAGGAAGACTGGCGACCAGAGCAAGCATGACAGTTCCAATTATTCGATACATGTTGAACCTCCTACTTCGCGGGTTGGCGAGGAGCGGCCGATCACTGCTTAAACGCCGTGTGTACGCGAAGATCGTTTGGAGCGCAACATCGCGCACCCACTCGAACAAATAGCTTTCCGCCGCGGCGACTGCAAACAGAATTTCGTGCCGCCTCGCATCGCGGCCATCTATGTCGGCCGCCTTGGCGGCGTCGCCGTACCAACTCGGCGCAAAGTCAGCGGTTATCCACGGCGTCATCTGACCCGCCGTCAAGCCGGCAGAGACGCCAGTCATAGGCTGCAAACGAGGATCGATCATATTGCGCGGCGCCGCTTAGTTCACTGCGGGCGGATCGCTTCGACGAACTCACGAGTCAGTGGGATTTGTTTGCGGCAATGGACGCACACGACGCCCACGGCGCCACGCTGCAACGTCGTGATTGGCACGTGCACCACGTGCTGACAATGCGGGCAATGGATCGGCAGTGCCGGTTCGCGTGGAATCACGACGCAATGTTACCTCGGTGCCGCGTCAAGTCCTAGGCGCGGTGCAACTGGCGCAAATTCCCCTCCCATAGGTGGTCAGTTATCCTATCCGTCGTGACGGCAAATCCGATCCGCAGCGGTTTCGATCAGATCATTAAAAGCCTACAGCGGCGGGGGGATGCCGGGGTTGCGATTGTTACGGCGGCTATCATCGAAGAACAACTACTTCGCGCCCTATTGACGAAATGCGTCCGTTAAACGGCCACTTCAAAAAGGGTTTGTTCGATGGATATGGACCGCTCAGCGCCTTCTCGGCCAAGATCGACTTGTCGTACGCGTTGTCGATTCTTGACCGCACCTCTTATAACGACTTGACTGTGGTGCGTAAGATCAGAAATGACTTTGCGCACTCGATCGATCTAATAGATTTTGAGACTCCAGCGATAAGGGAGCATTTCAAACAATTCAAGTCATTTCATGAAGGCGTTACCGATTACAGAGGTTTCTATTTGGAAAGGCTGACAGTAGTCGATCGCCAATCAGATAGAGTCCTTGAGGACGGCAAGGTACCCGCGCCTTGACGACGTGCGGAACGCCGTAGCTACACGCCCAGAAACGGGCAGCAACGCATCGGCTGGCCGTCGGACGTGTCAGGTGCGTCCCACGCCAAGCATTCGCGCCACCACGGCATCAGACACGCGGGCCCCAATGTGCTGTTACCGTGCTGTTACGGCGAAATGGCCGGATTGCCGATGTGTGGCTAACCACTTGATTATGGTGGTGCCGGTGGAAGGAGTCGAACCCTCGACCTTCGCATTACGAAACAGATTTGTACCAACGTAGAGTTTTGTTAATCAAACACTTGCAGCGCTTGCCAAACTCAAAACCAGTGTCATCCAGTCACAGTTATGGCACAGCCAATGTGGGCTGGTCGCAGTTGGATACCAGTCGTGAATTTCGAGCCTAGATCGGGTCCCCGAATCGGGCAAACATGAGCACCGGATTGAGGTTTTTTCGATGCCCTGAACGGCTGTAGGCCAATCCAGCCAGTCGCCTGGCCGAAAAGCAGACCTTCACGGAAGGCTAAACGGCGTCGAGCGACCGGTGCGCCATTAAGCTAGCGCTCTGATGGAGACTCGATACGTAATCATTGAATCACCTCGTCCGCGCGCAGCAGCAGCGCCTGCGGGACGGTGATTCCCAGTGACTTCGCGGTTTTGAGGTTGATCACCAGCTCGAACTTGGTGGGCTGCTCGACGGGAAGATCACCCGGTTTGGCACCTTTGAGGATCTTGTCCACGAAGTATGCAGCGCGCCGAGAAAGCTCATCATTGCTCGGTCCATAGGACATAAGGCCCCCGGCATCGACAAACTCCCTCAATGGGTACACTGCTGGCAGCCGGTTCTTGGCCGCCAGGTCCACGAGGCGTCGTCGCTCACCGACGAACATGTTGCTTGCCAACACAGTCAGAGCACCCGCGCGCGCCCTGGTCATTTCCGAGAAGGCCCTGTCGAAATCGTCTGGCCCTCGCGCCTCAATGAATTGAAGCCGCACCCCTAGCGCCCGTGCCGCCACGTCTGCTCGCTTCAGCCTGTCCTTTTCCGTGCGTTCGTCGATGGCGCCTGGCTGCCAGAGGACAGCGACCCGACTGACCCTCGGCACGGCCTGCGTGAGCAGTTCCAGACCCTTGCCGACGAGCTCCGGGGCGAGGTTGGAA
>CATPCN010000737.1 GCA_955652855.1 uncultured Chthoniobacterales bacterium
CGATTTCCGTTCACAGCCCGAAATCGGTCACGTTCAATCGGAATCGCCGGTCACGTTGCTCCGGAATGACCGGTCACGTTCGATCGGAATCGTCGGTCACGTTCCTCCGGAAACCTCGGTCACCTTGGTCCGGAATACGCAGTGAGGAAGGCCAGCAAGCGCTGCTGGTCCTGGGCCGGGGCATTTCTGAACTCCACGGAGCAGTACAAGGCGAACCCCACCAGCACCGGGTCAGCAGGTCCAACGTCTTCGGCCACAGTGGTGAGCAATCTGCGCCAGAGATAGGGGCGATGCTCGGGGATCGAGTCAAAGGCGCTGACGATCTTCAACGCCATCTGCGCATCTGCTCGCCGGATAGATTTCTGGTAGGTCGATACCAACTCCCATCTGCGGTTTTGATCACGCACTACGACCTTGGGCGTGGTGTGCGAGTACGTCGGGAGCAGCGAATCAAGCTCCTGCCAGCGCGGCAGTTCGGACATCAGACGGACAGAAAAGTCCTTGCACAAGACATTTTGGACATTAGCGCCAGAAGCAACTTGACTGACGACTTCAGTAGATGGAATAGCGACACCCGACGGCTGGTCCTGAATCATGTTCTTGGGGTCTCACTGCCACAGGATGATCCCCGACATGCCTGTTCCCACCGACCGAGACAACGCCTAGTGAATTCGGGTGATCGTCCGCTCTCGGCCAGTCGCGCTGACGCGAGCTTCCAAAAGAGATCTCGAAAATCTGCACGGACGAACACCGGCATCAGGACCAGCCAGTATTTAGGAGCGGCATCAATTGCGTCGGAAACCGACACGTACTCCTTCGCCTTCCATCCGACGGTCTTCCTCGGCTCTTGCCCATCTTCGTCAAGCATTTGCCAAATGGGGTCCCAGGTGAATCGAAGGGCACCATCCTTCTCAACGCAATAGAGGTCGAGGCCGCCCCCTTCACCGGCAAGCCCAAGAATTCGGGCGTTATTCTGATCGCTCATCTTTGTTGAAGGAGGAACATATTAGGAAGCGTAACTTTCTGGCGGACAGTGTCAAATTTATGACGTTGAAAGTACGGGCGAACCGCGTTAGTTGCGTAAATGGTACGATGGATTTGTTCCAACAACTGTTGGAGTCTGTTTTTCCCACCAATCGCCGCATAACCTGGGGAGGTTAACGTGACATTCGCCACTCCAATGCTGGTCACAGGGACACCAGACAGACCCGAGGTGACGAGCTTGAGACGAATCTCTCTACGACGGGATGCTCAGGCCGATACTCCGGCGCTGTTCAAAGAGGACTGGCTACAGACCATAATTGACCGATCCCCTGAGGTCCTCCCGATTGATGAGTTCTACCCGGACGCGACACGGCTGTGTTCGCTTGGCCGTGAGGTACCTGTGCCGCTTTCGGAGGCAGGCGTCGGGTACATAGACAACCTGCTGGTGACGGATGATGGTCACCTCGTTCTTGTCGAAACCAAGTTGGCGAGAAACCCTGAAGCTATTCGAAACGTGGTGGCGCAGGTTCTTCAGTACGCCATGGCCGTTGGCAACCTGGGCCTGCTCCAGCTTGAACAGGCTTGCCGGGAAGCGGCGGTCCAGGGTCGGAAGCTAAACGATGGCGAGACAATCGCTGTACGAATGCGGGAGACCGGAAGTTCGACGGGGTCGGAGGAGGACATTGCCGATGACTTCGAAGACAGATTCGCAAACCTGCGGCAACGTGGCGAAATACTGGTGCTCGTTGTCGCCGACGGTATACAGGCATCCGCTGAACGTCTCATTAAATGGATCGGCAGCAAGTTCAGGGAAACGTCTCCCCTGAAGTTTGGGCTGGTCGAGTTGCGAGTCTTTGACAGCCCAAGCGGCGGCAAGATCGTGGTGCCCAAGACGTTGCTGCTGACCCGCGAGATTTCCCGGCACACCATTGTCGTCGAGGTGCACGACGAATCGTCGGCACCAGTCAAGGTAACGGTAAAAGACTTGGAGCCGAATCGACCCCCGACGACTAGGTCGGTCGGCAAGGCTGATACACCGCTGACCAAAGAGACGTTCATGATGCGTGCCCGGTCCCTGCTCACAGGCGAACAGTTCGCCACAATTGAAATGATCGTCTCCGGCCTGGAACAGCTTGGATTGGCTACCAAGGGCACGCCAACCACCTGGCAGTACGGAGTGAAGGAAGGAAGCGCCTTTCTGGGGCTGGTTGCGCTGGGGGATCAATATATTTGGTGTCAAATTCCAGCCCGGCTGCGTGCGCTTCTCGGCGGCGAACGATTTGTCGAATGCAAACGCCTGCTTAACAGTGTGGCCGGGTTCTATAGGCCCGAGGATGTAGAGGACCCGGACAAGGTCAACGCACTGACGCCGAAGGACGACGCCGTTGTCGGTAAAGAGCAGGACTTCGTGAAGGTGATTGGCACGATTGCCGACCTGGCCCGCGCCAGAATAAACGAGCAGAGTTAGGTATTTATCGTCTCCATGATGGGCGATCCCACGCTCCTGAATTCCAACAACTGTTGGAAGACACTAACACTGCATCCTCGTAACTTGCCTCCCCATTGGGGAGTGCAGGTTGCGATCACCGGACAAGCGGTTTGGAGAGGTCTTGCGCGAGCTTCGGCGCAAGCGCGAATTGTCACAGGAGGACTTGGCGTTCGAGTCTGACCTGAACCGCCAGTTCATCTCACTGCTTGAGCTTGGGCAGCGGTCGCCAAGTTTGCAGACCGTTTACAAAATCGCCGACGGACTCGGCATATCGGGGTCGGAGTTGCTCGCTACGATGGAAGCTCGATCTCGCACGGTCTCGAAGCCACGGAGCCGTCGCTAGGTGTAAAGCGTCAAAGCTCTTCCGCGCCGAGTTATTCCTGCCGACGTTAGGTCTTTCGGACACATTCTGTAC
>CATPCN010000738.1 GCA_955652855.1 uncultured Chthoniobacterales bacterium
ATTTAACGCCACACAATTTCGACTGCGTGAATCAAATCGAGATTGCCGCGGTCGGCACAATTCTGGCACCCGCGCTCAGCGAGATCGAGCTACGCGGAGGATTGTTTCGATCCGATTGGAAATTACGTTTGAAAAGCGCTAAGTCGCAATCAGCCGACGCTTTGAATTGGAACCAATCGACGCGTGAAATTCCGTTCTGTTTTGGCGCAGCGTCGGATGGAAAAACCTTGACGCTGGGCGCGCAGCCGCGTCCGGTTCCGCTCAAAGTTTCGCGTCGGCATCACTCTTCGAAGCGATGAGCCAGCGCGCCAATCGTTGTTCGAGGTCGCGCGTTAGATCGACATGAAAATCTGGGCCGGCATCCACGCGCAACGGTTCGGCATTCGGCCGACCGAACAATAGTTGCACCCTCCGATTTCCCGGCGAGCTCGCCAGAATCTCGCGCACTTCGCGCAGCTCATCGCCGGTCACGGTCGCTGAAAATTGCAACAACACCGCCGCATCCTCGCCGCCGTTCGACGATGCGCCGTTTGTATTTTCCACGCTCAGCACTTTCACTTTCTGCGCAGTCGCACGGACCGCGTCGTCGCGTTTATCGAGCGTGCCTTGAATGGCGATGACTTGTCCAAGCGCAAGTTGATCGGACACCTTCACAAAAACTTCATTCCACAAAACAACCTCGAGGGTGCCGCTCAAATCTTCCAGCCACACGACGGCGAATGGTTTGCCCTCTTTACGCGTGAACTTCTTGTCCACTTGCGCAATCGCGCCAGCGACGCGAAATGAAGCGCGGTCGGCGAGCTCAGCAAGCGAAGCGATCGGTTGATATTTTCCCGCGGCAAAAAGATCGACATATGCATCGAGTGGATGACCGGTGACGTAAAATCCAAGCAGCTCTTTTTCGTACAACATTCTTTCGCGGTCGCTCCAGGACACGACGGTTTTCGCGCGCGTCGAACTTGTCGGCGCCGGCATCTCGCCGAAAAGCGAGACCTGGCCCGCGGCGCGATCGCGATGCGCCGCGGCCGACGATGCAAGCGCTTCATCGATGCACGCGAAAAGCTCGGCGCGTTCGCGTCCGAGAAAATCGAACGCGCCGCATTTTACAAGGCTCTCGAGCATTTTCCGGTTCGCAATTCGCGAATCGAGACGGCCGCAAAAATCTTCCAGCGAAGTGAAATCGCCCTTTACCTCCCGTTCGCGAATGGCGGCTTGCATCGCGGCTTCGCCGACGTTCTTAATGGCGGCGAGACCATAGCGGATTGCGTCTAATGTGGGAGCGGTCTTAGTGTCGCGACTCTGCCTCTCCGGCTCGGAGTCGGGACGCTCAGGTCCCTCCCACATTTCCGGAGTGAACTTCAGTCCGCTGCGATTGATGTCCGGCGGCAAGATCGAGATTCCCATCCGTTTACACTCGCCCACGAAGACCGAAATCTTGTCCGTGTTGTTGATTTCGTTGCTCAGCAAAGCGGCCATGAATTCGACCGCATAATTCGCTTTCAGAAATGCGGTCTGATAGCTGATCAGTCCGTAGGCCGCGCTGTGGCTTTTGTTGAATCCGTAGCCGGCGAATTTTTCGAGCAAATCGAAAATCGTATTCGCCTTTTTGTCCGGAATCTTGTTCGTGCGCTCGCAGCCCTCGATGAAGTTCTTTCTCTCCTTCGCCATCTTGACGCGATCTTTCTTGCCCATCGCGCGCCGAAGCAAATCGGCCTGGCCTAACGAGTAACCCGCGAGTCGGCTCGCCGCCGCCATCACTTGCTCCTGATAAATCATCACGCCGTATGTGTCGGCGCAGATTTCTTCGAGGAGCGGATGCTCGTATCGAATTTTCGTGAGCCCTTTCTTGCGCTTGATGAAATCGGGAATCAGATCCATTGGCCCCGGCCGAAACAGCGCGATCAGCGCGATGATGTCGTCGAGCTTCTGCACGTCGAACTGCTTCGACACGCTCGTCATGCCGCCGGATTCCATTTGGAAAAGGCCGATCGTTTCGCCGCGATTGTAGAGTGCAAAGGCGCCCAGATCATCGAACGGAATATTTTTCAGTGAAAAGTCCGGAACGCGTTTCCGGATCAATGTGACCGTGTCCTCGATCACGGTGAGCGTTTTGAGTCCGAGAAAATCCATTTTGAGCAATCCGAGATCGTTGAGCGGTCCCATCGGATATTGGCTGATGACGTCGTTTCCTTTCACGTCGCGGCAGAGCGGCACGTAATCGGAGAGATCGCGATCGGCGATCACGACGCCGGCGGCATGCACGCCGGCATTGCGCGAGAGCCCTTCGAGCAGTGTCGCATGATCCCAAAGCTGGCGCGTAGCGGGCTCGGTTTGAATCGCGCGCTTGAGCTCGGGATTTTTTTCCGCGGCAGAGTCGAGAGTAATGTTCAGCTCGTTCGGAATCATTTTTGCGATTCGGTCGGCGTCGCGATAACTCAAACCGATGACGCGCCCAACATCGCGCACAACGCTTTTCGCTTTTAATTTTCCGAACGTGATGATCTGCGAAACACGGCGCTCGCCATATTTTTGCCGCACGTATTCGAGCACTTCGCCGCGGCGCGCTTCGCAAAAATCGACATCAATATCCGGCGGAGAAACGCGCTCGGGATTGAGGAAACGTTCGAAGATCAGGCCGAACTTCAGCGGATTGACGTCGGTGATTCCCAGCACGTAGGCGACCAGCGAACCAGCAGCCGACCCGCGGCCGGGGCCGACTGGAATTCCACGTTGCTTGGCGAAATGAATGAAGTCCCAAACGATGAGCAGATAACTGACGAAGCCGGTTTTCTCGAGGACATCGAGTTCGTAATCGAGCCGTTTGATTAACTCACTGTCGATCTTGTCGCCGAAGCGTTCGTGCAACCCCTGATAGCAAAGTTCGCGCAGATAAGCTTCACGCGTTTTGTCCGGCGGCGCCGGGTACTCCGGATATTTCGATTTTCCAAATTCCAACTGCAAATTGCAGCGCTCTGCGATCTCGATCGTGTTCGCGATCGCCGCCGGATGGTCCGGAAAAAGAGCGCGCATCTCGTTGGCCGACTTAAAATATAATTCCGGCACGTAATGCATTCGCCGTTCGTCCTGCACCATTTTGCCCGTGCCGATGCAGATCATGACATCGTGCGCTTCGTGATGACTGCGTTCGAGAAAATGCACATCATTCGCGGCGACGAGGCCGATGCCGAATTCTTTCGCAAGCTTGGGCAGAGCGGCGTTGCATTTGTGCTGTGCTTCGAGTCCGTGGTCGTGCATCTCGAGAAAGAAATTTTC
>CATPCN010000739.1 GCA_955652855.1 uncultured Chthoniobacterales bacterium
AACTCCATACCCCCAAAATTGATCGTAGGTCCAAGCGCGACTTGCGTATTGCGTAAGTGCACTTTTCACCGCTGCTGTCGAGAGAATCGGATTAACCGACCTGATCAACGCCGCTATCCCGGTGATAAACGGGGCCGCTTGCGAGGTCCCGGTGCAAATTCCGTACCGCGCGCCATCGGGCGCGTAGCCTGGCGATTGTCCTGTCTGGATGTTAGCGCTAACGAACGGATTGCTTGTACCACAACGCAAATCGGGGTTCCAATCCTTGGATTGGTAGAAGGTCGATAGGATGTCACGCGCGGGAGCAACGAGCGCTTGGTTTGTTCCGTAGTTGTTTCCTAGCTCCAAGTTAAAGTACTGGCCTGGAATGTTGGCTCGTGCGTTCGAGTCCGTTAGGCTGATCTGTTGATCCCAGAGCGCCCCAGTGACTTGAACGCCTGCGACTGCGATAACGCGATTGTCCGCTGCGGGAAAGTTTAGCGACGAATGTTTGTCGTTCCCAGAAGAGGCGACCATGACAACGTCACGCCCCGCCGCCATACTGAGTGCAAGGCAGTAGGGATCGTTGGGAAAAGCCGTACAATAATTCGCTGACTGCGGTTTTCCAAAACTCATGTTGAGAACCTGCGCACCTCGTGATACCAAGCCATTTATTGCATTGATAACATAAGCGTCTTGAATCGAATCATAGTAGCCAGTCACCCTGCCAACCATCAAACTACAGCTCCAACACGTGCCTGCGATACCGATCGAGTTGCCTGCGGTGGCGGCGATGATTCCGGCGGTATGAGTTCCGTGTCCGGCGTAAGTGAACGAACTATCCGCTTCATCAACACTGCTCCCGCCTGCGAAATTGCTGGAGAATTGCGGTCGGAATGCCGCTTGCAGATCAGGGTGGCTTACTTGAACGCCGTTGTCCGCCAAGCCGACGTAGGCCGTTCCGCGCACGATATCCCAGGCACCTGGAAGACCAAGGACGGGAGGCGCCCATTGCCCATAGATCGCACTGGAACCCGGCGCGTACAGCGGATCACACGGGACCGCCGAGAATTGCATAGGTTCAGCTTCACGCACGAACGCAATGCCAGAGTCGAACGAAAGCTGAGTCTTTGCCGCAGATAACGATAGCGCGTCGGGATATCGTAAGACGACAAACGATTGGAGTAAGCGGCTTGGATCAGTCGTGTCCAGCGCGTCCCGAGCAACTCTTGGTAGCCGCGCCGAAATCAACGGAAATGCCACTAGTGGCTGCCCGAGGCGAAGCGACATTTGCGCCAACGTGCCGGTAGCAGGATCCGCCAGAGACTCGGGCAAATCCTCTGCCGACACCGGAAGATCCGTCGCATTTGGACTGAAGCGCACTAGCAGAAGAGTTGCGCCAGTGCCAACAGCAACGGCTTTGTCCGATGCATGCGCTGATGATTGATGGCGGAGAGCGTTTCCAAAATCCTCATCCACGATTTTGTCAATCGCGTTGCTCGCTGGCGAAGTCCTGGTATGGACACAGCCCATTGATTGCGCAACAACGGTGACCTGTACATTCGGCGTAAAGTCGCCGAACCAAGTCTGCAGCTCGTCGACCATGCGCCATTGAAAGTTGTACGTACCTGGAGTGTTCGGTGCGGTAACGTTGAAGTTAAATTGATTGGTATTATTTATTGGCACGGCACTGGTTACGTATATGCGACTGAGCCCCCATAACGTATCCGATTGATTTGCAGCTTGATTGCCCAATCCGTAGTCTCCATTGCTTCCAGTACCTGTACTGGTCCATTGCGTGATGCCATTGTTTTGCATCTGGACCCAAACAGGATAAATGTAGCCCGCAGTCATGTTCGCTGGGACCGATTGCGCTACGTAATGAGCGCCAGGTGCCGTAACTTTGACCAGGAAGTTGGAAGTTGGAACGAACGCTCCGAACCACGCCACACCATCCTGCACCATCTGCCATTGGAAGTCATAATTCCAATATGTACTGTTGTACGGAGGGGTCGGGGCTACAACATTCCACGTAAATGTTTTCGTCTGATTCTGATTTACAGTTCCAGTAAATGTATGGCGAGAACCCCAGAGTGCGTCATTGGCGTGAGCGCCGAGACTGTACTGATTGAGCCCCGGAGTTCCGGAACTCTGCCAAGGCGTGGTTCCAGTGTTCTGCATTGTTACCGATACTGATGCTGTCTGTCCCGCAATCATTTCAGGAACACTGTATGAGGATAGTTGCGCATTTTGATCTGCATCGGCACTTTCAGCGAAACCCAATAAGAAAAGGCCACCCAAGAAGCAGCGTATAAGAACGAACAATGGGACGCGGGCAAGTCTCAAAATGCCACGGCATTCCTGAACCAGCTGATTGCGAATCTTTGCACCCATGGCTCCCCTCCAAACGTAACCGGCAAGCTTAGTTTTCGTCCAAGTGCCTAACCTGCTGCAGTACCCGAACTAGCTGTAGATTGCGTAGGCATTGTTGCGCACTGAACCCACTTGTTTCCCGACGACCCTGCCAATTACGCCGCCGATAACGGTGCCGGCGATGGCGTTGCCATCGTTGCCACCCGTGCCGGTTGGGTTGAATCGATGGTGCCGCAGTAGCCTTCGTTCGAACGCTTCGATCCGTAACGATAGTCGTCGCTACCGTAGGGCGTATCTGAACTTGCACAACCGCCCGCTACAGTGGCGGCGGCGAAAAGCGGCACGTTGAGCGTTTGAAGGTTCATAAGAGTTCGCCACGCGGGTTGATGTCGATCTCCCAGGCTCGAAGTATCAGCCCGCTAACTAGAGTTGCTAGTTAGACCTTCGGCTGACCCGAACGGGTGCGCTGCCAGTCCACCGAAGCGGGCGCATGACGTATTAGAATGACCGGCGGTGAGGACGCCTAAGTGAAGTTGCTT
>CATPCN010000740.1 GCA_955652855.1 uncultured Chthoniobacterales bacterium
CCTTGTACACCTCCTGGTGTCCCACAAACACAACTACCCTGTAATGTTCTGGAACTGAAGTGTGGTGGTCTACTTTTCGACCGCCACAAATCGCCGCTCACGCGGCGCTTCGTGGTCTATTATTGCTCCGCCGTTTACATCTGTCGCGCTTGTCTCTTTTCGCGCTCGCGTTCGTAGTCAATCACCCAAGCCGTCGCAGGTCTTTCGGGCTCTTTCCTTCGCTCCCAGATGTATGGATAGCCGGCGCAGAATTTCGGCCAGGAACCTTCAGGAGAGCTGTTGGCAGTGACTACGAACTCCGTTCCGCTATCGCGGATTTCCACTTCGCCGTAACCGGCCTCTTCCAATAGCGACCCCACCCCGATCGCTTCCAGCGCGTCTGCGTAGGTCCCAGTTTTCTTCGTCAGGCTGAACATATATCGAAGCGACAATGCGGGAGGATGTTACGATCGCCTCCGACCGTCACGAACAAAGCACACAGATTTCAGTCTCGTTCGAATCCGGGCAGTGACATACTCTGAGCGGAGAGGCCGGGCTCTGAACCCTGGGCCAGACCGAAACTCGTTTTTAAGACGAGAGCCTTACCACAAGGGAGACCCTCTCCAGTCACGGGAATGCCTTCCGTTTCAAACGGTCGTTTTTTTTATTTTGCTGTGCCTCGGACTCTTCTCATAGATCGATTTTAGTCTTATAACCTCAACGTGTCATCACATCCGTACGAATTAAGTACGCAATGGCTAATTCTACATCCACTGTGGCCCTCTTAATGTAGGGAGCGTTGGTCAGCTAATCGAAGGAGCCGAACGAGGACCACGCAAACCGGCCAAGCTGACTCGCCTCCGAATCGGGCCAAAACGTCGCCCATGTCGTCGCCTCTCTCTTTCTTGCCTACGACAAAATCATCAATACTCGCGGTCACGCACACGTTCGCCAGGCCAATGGCGTCTCGATGCAGTTCAAACGCCCGGAACTTTGACGCTCTCGGTCCGTGATGTCGCGCGATAGCCGACAGGATACCTTGAGCGACCCGGCGTCCTAGTGTCGTTCCAGATGCCTTAACGATTATCTCGACCAGAGCCCCGCCAATAGCGTATGCTCCTTCTACTGCGTGCGGAGGGAACCGATACGCCTTCTTCAGATTCCAGTCCTCTTCCGCGTTATATTCGGTATGGGCGAGACAAACGTCGGGTCTCGCAGGCACCGAAATGCCCTGCGATCTCTGTCGCGAATCTTTGTCCCGCTGCCACCTCCACGCCGTCTGCTGCCACCCTGTTGTCAGTTTCCCGAAGTCATGCAGTGCACAGGTCAACTCGATCCATCGCAAGACCCCGGTTTCCGTGACCTTTTGCTTGGCGACCTCACTCGACCACCGTGCCATCGCAGCGATCGCACACTGGTAACGTTCACATAATTCGCGTGCTTGTTCTGTAACGCGCCGCGCGTGGACGGCCCAGGGCTCAAAGTTATACGAGTACCGCGGCAGCGGCGGCAACTCGTCATAAATCACTTCTCGAGGAAGGCCCGGTCGCCCAAGTCTGAGGCCAACGCGCTCACAGTAGCTTGCGTAGTCTGGATGAATCGCTACCAACCATTGTGCCCTCAAGTCCTGCGCCGACCGGATCACTTTCCACTGAATTCTTATTTCCGGCTCCTCTCCGTCGCTGATTTCGCCGCCCTGGACCACCCATCGCCCTTCCCCTGTTTCACTCTCCACAGTCTCCGAAAGTCGAAACAACGAAACGCGGGGAATGCCCAACATCCTAGGCCATCCGACACGTCGCCCACCGAGCCAACCGGTGAAATTCAACTGACCCGGCTCATCTGTCACGATCGCATTCAGGGAGTCCACATCGCGAATGAGGTCGCTGAGAAGCGCCCGATTGCCTGTGTCCATAGCCTCGTTAACTGCGGTTCGGCGAGTGTACAACGACTCGTACATTCCAAGCTGTTTCTTCTCCTCCGAAGCGTGTACGGCATCGATCCACTTAAGCTCGCCAGAGTAATCAATGACTTGGCCTCCTGCCGGCAAAACAGCAAGGCTTTCTTTTGTTCCGCTCCAAATTGCTCCGCTCTCGTATGGAAGAGCTCGGACCACATCGTACACCGTGACGCGGCCCACCGAACGATCCGGATAGCGCGCGACCCGACCCGCCCGCTGAATAAGAGCATTCATGGGCGCTAACTCAGTGTGCAAATGGTCAGCCGAGATGTCCATTCCCGCCTCAATCACTTGCGTGGTTACCAGGATCACGTCCGATTTGGTCGCTTGTGGTCCGAAGTACTCCGGCAGAAGACCCTCCGTCGTCTCGCGATCCTCTCGGTAGAACCTCGAATGCAGGAGGAAAACTTTCGTAGCCGTTCCGCTCGCAATTCCGTCAAGTTTTTCAAAAAGATTCTGCGATCGTTCCACGCCGTTGACAAGGGCAATCGTCCGGCGTCCACGGTGCGCGTTCCAGACGTCTTCCCATCCGAGAATTCGGCTAGCCCGCTCCCACGTCCGCTCTTTCGTACGCTGGCTCGGCAGCGCCCGCACTTCCTCTTCAGGAATCCGCAGCACGTTTGCGGACAGCTTGTGCGCAACCCATTCCAACGCCGCATCGGACATGGTCGCGGTCATGATCACAAAGCGGCAAAGACCGCTCTTTAGCCGCTCCAGCATCTCGATCATTGTCCCAAGTGATTTATCCGGCTCAAGCAGGTGCGCCTCGTCGATCACCACCATCGAACCAACTAAGGCCCCTGCGTTCATGTTGTCCAACCTCCGCGGTAACGATACAGGCATCATCAAGTATCCAGAGAGGAGCTGATCAATAGTGGTGAATATTAAATCGGATTCGAAGAACGGATCATTCTTCTGCCCACCCATCTGGAGGCTGCAATACGTCCTCGCATCGCGGTAGTCGCGGTCCTTGCCCGCCTCAGCAATTTCACCGAAAAGATCCGCTCGCTTCTTTAGGGCGTTCACCACATCCACCTGCAAGCTCGACGCAAGAGTACGCAAGGGCAGCGCATAAAGCAGATGGTCGCCGATAGGCTTGCCTCGCCACCGTGCATATAAGAATGGAACTATAGTCGCCCAAGTCTTGCCCGCTCCCGTTGGTGCGCGCAGGATAAGCGAATCGCCTTCTAACAAGCTGTCCGCGAGCCGTTCCTGGTATGGATACGGCCAGTACCCCGTGACTCCTCGGAAAAAATCGCGGTACTCCACGGCTGTTGTCGGATCGCTAGTGGTTAGTCGGCGACCACCTCGATCTCTCCCTTCCCCCACACCGTCTGCCGCCCCACCCCTGTCCACTTGGCAGCGCGAAGATACGGAATGAATTCGCCCAAGTCCCCCTCGTACTCCGCCTCCCCAAGAAAGCCACCGATGGAGTGCACTTGCCCTGTCCTACTGCTGCGGCGCACTGCATCCACGCGCCCCAATTGGCATCGGATCATTTTAATCCGCGCCCCCCGCTCCCCGAAAGCTCGGAAATCGAGAGTCAACGGGCCGTTGTCATATAGCTCTCGGAGGATGCTTATCCGGTCTCGAATCCGTGCGGCCAGCACAGCAAAGTCCGGCCGCTCCGCTAGTTGGTGCCCGCTCTTCAGTTCGGTCGGCGTCACGAATCGTACGCGTACTCTTTCGATTCTTTCGCTCGGTGGTTCCAAGCTCAACTCCATCGGCTCTGTCCCCCTGCTGCATAAGACCGAGGCGCCGTCGTAGATCCGCGCGACGAACTCTCCATTCTCGCCCAGTTGGGATACTTCCGTCAGATTGGCGCGTCCCCGATGTGGACCTAAACCCTCACACGCAAGTTGAGCGAATGTCAGGACGAGGTAGGCGATCGCTGGACTCGACATGTCAAACAGGTTCAGGTCGAAGAAAAACGAAGCGCCCGGCAAGATCGTACAGCCATCCAGATGCGTCGCTCGAAAGACAAACGGGCGCGGCCAGTCGGCCAGTCCGCTGGGTCCGTCTCCCAAGGCCGTCGGCTCGAACATCCGGGCATAGGGGCATGACGTCCGGATCTCGCATGCACGCGGCCCGGCACAATGCGGCACACAGGCCACGCGACGAAATATCGAGCCGAACGCGCCTCGTAGGAGATTGGCAGACTTCCCTTGCGGGAAGTGGACCGACTCGCGGGCGACAAACGAAAACCGCAGCGGATACAGCCGAAAATTCATCGATCAAAACCCCTGGTTTGGCCGTTACAACTCTACGAAGGCCAAACTGATGTGCAAAGCCTCATCGACCTTGCTCATCATACTCAAATCGACTACCCCAAAGACGCTCCACGAGCCGCTGCCGGTCCAGGGATCAGATCTGGCCGGGATGAATCACCGATGGCACTGACAAGCCATTCCGCTTGGTCTGCGCGATGACCACAGTAACGGGACGCGGCGAGATCCTGGACATGATGCCGCCACGTTGATGACCGAACTGTGCCGATTCCCGATGTCCTTCTGAATGATGATCGCGGGCTGGGTCTTCCGGATTTCGTGGCCACGGGCATTGTCAAATTCGACAAGGTAGATTTCACCTCTACGGGGAACCGTCATGAGCGTTTCGTCATCGTGGATTTCTTCGACTTATGCGTTTGTTCATGGGATTCGTGATTAGCTCGCGACGCTTGCAGTCTTCATACCGCCTGTGTGTGAGTCAAACCGCCGCCTTGACGGATGCCTTTCCTTCCTTTAGGGTTCCTGTGGTTCTTACCGCACTAACTCCTGCCAACTGGTCGGAGCATTCCCAATCTTGAAAGAGGAAATCCCTGTATGTCCGAACTGCAAGCCGTTCTCCTGTCTAACACAGGCAAGCTCACGCGCGAAGAACTCGCGCTCGTACCCACACCGCCCTCGACGGACACCCATCGTCCCGTCCCTCATATCGAGGTCGTCAACGCCCTGACCGAAACGCTGGGCTTCCGGCACATCGGCGTCCACAAGGACGAATACGCCGTTTCGAAAGACGGCATGAAGATGTTCGGTTGCATGGAGCTTGAAACGACGTTCCACGGCTGCCGGTTCGCAATCGGCATCAGGAACGCCCATGACAAGTCCATGCGGCTCGCCATGACCGTTGGCTACCGTGTATTCGTCTGCGAGAATATGGCTTTCTCCGGCGACTTCCAACCTGTGCTTGCGAAGCACTCGAAGCACTTCCGCCTACAGGACGCGCTCTCGATCGGCGTTGACCAGATGCAGCGCAACTTCGCGCCGATGGTGCAAGCCGTTGACCGATGGCGCGACTCGCAGCTCACCGACGTTTCGGCGAAACTGCTCATCTATCGGGCGTTCATCGAGTCCGAACTGGAGATCCCGAAGCACCTCGCACGAACCATCCATGACTTCTACTTCAACCCGCGCTTCGACGAGTTCCAGCCGCGCACAATGTGGAGTTTGTCTAATGCCTTCACATCGGCGCTCCAGGAGCTCGACCCGATCCCTCAGTACAAGGCGACCGCAAAGCTCGCCGGATTCTTGGAGGCTATAAAGATATGAAGAAGCGCTTTCTGCTCGTCGTTGAAATCGAGATAGTGGCCGAAGACGGTTACAACAACGAAAGCGCAGCCTCATACATCGCAGGCGTCCTCAACCACCTCC
>CATPCN010000741.1 GCA_955652855.1 uncultured Chthoniobacterales bacterium
CCCGCGAACACTTTTTCCGTCAGCGCATCTCGATTTAACGAAACCATCTCGACGCATTTTACATGACGCTGCAATGCCTTGCACGTAGATCATTTCCATGCAGAAAAGCGTGGCCGTCATCGGCGCGGGAGTTTCCGGTCTGACCTGCGCCATTGTTTTCGCCGAGCGCGGATATCGCACCGCGATCTTTGCGGAAGAAATCGGCCAGCAAACGACATCGGCCGCGGCCGGCGCGATTTGGTATCCGTACGATGCCGAGCCGTTCGACAAAGTGATCGCGTGGGCGCTCTCGACTTACAAAATTCTTGTCGATCTTGCGCGCGAAACGGGCAGCGGCGTATCGATGATTGAGCAACTTAATTTTGCGCGCACCGCCAAAATTCAAATTCCGGACTGGGCGGTTCCGCTCGGCGCGCGCCGCTTAAAGCAATCTGTCATTCTGAGCGAAGTCGAAGAATCTCTAACTATTTTCTCCTCCGGTTTCACGAGCGGCTTCACCATCACCGTTCCGCTCACCGACACGACGATCTATCTCGATTATCTGGCGAACCGATTCCAAAAAGCCGGCGGCGAAATCAACGCCGGCGTGCGCTTCGACAAACTTGAAGATGTCGATCCGACATTCGATCTCGTGATCAACTGCGCCGGCATCGGTGCGCGTGATCTTGTGCACGATCTCGATCTTGAACCGCATCGCGGCCAGGTCGCGATCGTTCCCAAGATCGACAATTTCAAATGCGCAGTTGTGTGCGACGACGCGCCGCTCATGTACGCGATCCCGAGAAAGAACGATTGTCTTCTCGGCGGCACAAACGAGGTGAGCGAAGATCGACATGTCGATCCAGTCACGACAAAAAACATCGTCGCCGAATGCAGTCGCGTTCTGAACATCGCCAGTCCGCGCGTCATCGCGGAGCGAGTCGGCCTTCGCCCATTCCGCAAATCAGGCGTGCGCGTCGAAGCGGAAAAACTTCGCGACGGTCGCACTGTCATTCACAATTATGGCCACGGCGGCGCCGGCTTCACCCTTTCCTGGGGGTGCGCCGAAAATGTGTTCAGGGTTAGCGTGCCATAACTCCCAAAGCCCTTCGCCGCCTTTATCTTTAGACAGCAGATAATATTTCGTCGACGGGAATGGCGCGTCGCTGATCTTTGACCGGCTACTTAGCGGAGGACTTGCCCTTCAATTCGACCACGACCACATCGAAGGCCTTGTCGCCGGTGTTCTCCGGCAGATGGACCTTGGCAACATCCGAGATGACGTCACCGGCCTTCACGTTGAAGTCCTGACTCTTGCCATCCGGGAACGTGAACCTGCCTTTGGCGTCGGTCAGAAACACGGCCACGGTATTCGGATGCGAATGCATCGTCGACTTTTCACCGGGACCGTAATGCACTTTCAGCACCCGGACCTGTTCGTTCTCGAAAGCCACGGCGTAATGTTTCGCATCCACCTTTGCCGCGTCCTGCGCCCGCAGAATCACCGTAGCGCCCGCCAACGCTACGACCGCTACAACTGACAGTATGACTCGCTTCATCACAATTCCTCCGTTTGGTTGCCACTTTTCACGTGGTTGGTTTATTTGTTGTGACCGGGTGACGTCCCACCCGGCAATACTTACTACGTTAACGCAATCGCCTTGAAGGAACTGACCACATCGTCGGGGCCTTTCTCGGCGAAGAAGCTTTCGTAAAAGCCGGGACCAAGATCCCAGTGCGGCCCTTTGTAATATTCGTCGCGAAAAAATCGCCAGACGCCACTCACCACGATGAGACAGCTGATCCGGTCGTTCCAAAAATCGCCGATGTAATTAAAACTCAAATTGGTGCGGGCGTAGGCGCCTTTGAAGCCGATGTGATCATAAATGACCAGCTCCGGCAGGCGAATGACATCTTTCACCACGTCCACGTGGTCTTTGCCGGCGGCGCAGGCATGATAGCTCAACGAGCCCAATGTCCATTTTGTGTCGATGATGCAGCCATTATCTGGTGACAGTTCGGTTTTCGGGATTTGTCTCATAAGCGGCGAAGTTTTTTTGATTTGAGCAAATGGCAAACGTTGTGTCGAGCGCGAGATTTTAGATCGTGTGCTCACGCTTATCGGAGCGGAGCCGGATTGTTTTCGTCTGCAAATCGTGCGAGGCGCGAATGAAACGCACGGTCTTGCTCTTGGCTCGCATCAAAATGGAATGTGTGATGGCAGTAAGGCCTTGCGATTTTACACCGCGCAAAAGTGCGCTGTCGCTGATGCCGGTCGCGCAAAAGATGATGTTCTTGCCGTTGGCCAGATCGTCCGCGAGAAAAATTTGATCCAGCTGTTTTTCGCAGCCTTCGTCGACCAATTTTTTTCGCTCCTTCTCGTCGCACGGCCACATCTTGCACTGCATGTCGCCACCCAGACATTTGATTCCCGCGGCAGCGAGCACAGCCTCAGGCGATCCGCCGATGCCGAGATAAAGATCGACATTGCTCTCTGGAATCGCCGGCGCCATCGCCGCAGCGATATCGCCCTCGCTGATCATGCGCAACGACGCGCCGGCCGCGCGGATTTCATCGACAATTTCTTTATGCCGCGGCCGATCGAGCATCATAACGACGACGTCCTGAACCCGTTTCTCCAGCGCACGCGCGACAACCGCCAGTGTCTCGGCAACCGGCGCTTCGAGCTGCAATCCGTCGCCGCGTTTCTGTGTGTAAGCGATCACGCTCGGCCCGTAGGACAGCTTCGTCATATAATATGAGGGCACATCGCGCAGCGCGACTTTTACTCCCTCTTCCGGACTGGCCGCTGCGATACAACTGATCGAATTCGGCGCGCCTTTCGAAATATTCGTTGTGCCATCGATCGGATCGATCGCGATGTCGAACTGCGGCGCGCCCGGAAGCCAGGTGCCAAGCTGTTCGCCTTTGAAAATGCCGGGCGCGTCGTCTTTGATTCCTTCACCGATCACGACTTCACCGCAGATGTTCATGAGATCGAACATGCCGCGCATTGCATCGCAGGCGGCGGCGTCGGCGCTCTCCTTGTCGCCGCGTCCGAGCCAGCGCAATGAATTGAGCGCGGCCGCTTCAGTCGCGCGCACAAAATCGAACTCAATGATGCGCTCGATGTCGTGATAATTTTGCTTTGGCAGGCGCGGCATGGCGGCGCTCATTTTCACACCAGTGAAGTGCGGTGACAAGTCGCGCGCCGAAAAATCGCGTACGGCTCGTTGTCGATCTTACTGCGGCGGCGGTTCCGGCGCGATAAAACCGGAAGTGACGCCTTCCGGCGCAATTGCTTCCGGAACTTCGGGCTTACTTGTCGATCTTGCCGGCATCGGCTCTTGCTTAATGCGTGTGGACATCAACATGGCGGTGAAGAGCAACGCCGCGCCGAGATAATACGGCGCGCCCGGCAGTTGAAACGAATGCGCCGGATTAATGAACCAGCCAAAGATTCGCGAAAACAAAATCGGACCAATGATGAATGTGATTGAGCGCAGACTGCCGAGCGCGCCTTGCAGTTCGCCTTGTTCGCGTTCGCTCACCCGGCGCGTCATCATGCCCTGCGCGGCCGGCATGGAAATATTCCACATCGAGATCACCGGAATCGACGCGAGATAGAACGCTCCGCTGCGAGCGAGTCCCGCGATGAGCATGCCGCTCGCGCCGAAAAATTGGCCGATGTACAAGGTGCGGCGCTCGCCGAAGCGTTTCACCATTCGCGGCGTCAATCCAGCCGAGATCGCAGCGGTACAGACACCGACGACCGCGAGCGAAAGACCGATCATGCTTTGGCTCCAGGCGTATCGATAAATCGCGTAGAGCGCCCAAACCGTGAAGACATTGTGCGCGGTGTAAGCGAGAAACTGGATCGTGGCCAAACGCCAGAGCTCATGATGCGACCGCAGCAAAACGAGCGAGCCGAGCGGATTGGCGCGGCGCAGCGTGAAATTTTTTCGTCGATCTTGCGCGAGCGATTCCGGCACGAACAAATATCCCCAAAGCCAATTCGCGAGACTGAATCCGGCCGCGATCCAAAATGGCAAACGCGGACTGATATCGCCGAGCGGACCACCGATCGCCGGGCCCAGAACAAAACCCAAACCGAAGGCCACACCGATCATTCCAAAAGCGCCGGCGCGTTTTTCTCTCGGCACAACATCGGCGATGTAGGCCATCGCCGTTGGAATGCTCGAAGCGGTCACACCGGAAATGATGCGGCCGAGAAAAAGCCAGCTCATGCTCGGCGCGAGCGCCATCACGATGTAGTCGAGACCGAGTCCCAAGTTGGACAACAAGATCACCGGACGCCGCCCGAAGCGATCGGACAAGACGCCGAGCACCGGTGAGAAAAAGAATTGCATCCCGGCGAAGACAAGACCGAACCATCCGTTCCAATTGGCCGCGCTCTTCATGTTTCCGCCCATGAAATCGAGGATCAATTTCGGCAGGACCGGCGCGATCAGGCCCACCGCCAGCATGTCGAGCGTGACGGTGACCAAAATAAAAGTGACGGCAGCTTTGCGCGGGTTCATTAGATAGACATAAAAAAGAACGACATTGAATTACGGCGACTTTGTTAGCGCCCAAAGCGGGCACGCACTCGCTGCCAGAACGAGCGCCGCGTTTTACCTGCCGGCAACGTGACCTCACCGGGCCACAGTTCCGGCGCGAAGAGCGCAACTAATTTATGGATCTCCGGATCATCGACCAGCCGACCCTCCGCGTGTAAACGCAGCAGGATGCGGCGGATTTCGCCTTGGTTGAACTTCGCGAAAACTCTGAAGCGGTCATCTTTCCACGGGCGGTCGTCACCGATGTGAAACGTCAGGTGGAGGTCTTTCAAAAACCCGTACTTTTGCGCGTGGCAGATAAGATTGATCTCGAGCGCTTTTCCGAACCAGTGCGCGCCAATGCAGGCATGACCCAGATCGTAACGCGTGTAGGCTTCGCGGCGGAAGACAAAGCAATCGATGCCCGAATGTTCCGTCCCAGGATCGGCATACATTTGGGGTAGTTCCGTGGGGCTCGTGTACTTTTTTGAAATTGTCCGCCGCGTGATTGTGACCGCGTCATATTCTTTTTCCAGCAGAGACGCGACGCTGGTGTAAAAATGCGGCATGAGCGCGATATCGACATTTGTATAAATGAAGTAGTCCGCGTCCGGCGCGACTTCCGCGAGCCTTGCCAGAATGTCGGAGATGAGCGGCAATTTCCGTTGCACGCCGAACTCGCCGAAATCCAGCACCGAACGATCGAGCGGCCGAGCTCTGTGAAAATCCGGCGGCACGCCACCTTCATCCTCCGGGTAATGCGTGGCAAATACCGTCACATCTACTTTTCCTTGCGCCCATTCACGTGCGACGCGGATGCTTTCAAATGTCACCGGCTGCGCAATGAAAAGGTCGGATGAAGGTTGCACCTTCACCGGGTTAATGATGTGAGCGAATTTCTTTCCGCTCATTCGCTAGATTGAGTAGCCAAGGCGCAAAAGTGTTTCCGTGTTGTCACGGAGATACCTTTGATACAATTCGCCCGTAAAATACTGCCGCCACTGGCCGCTTTTTCCTTTGCGAAAAAAATTGCCTTGTTGCTCGATCTCCTCACCGCCGAACTTTTCCTCAATGGATTTGAGTTGAGCAAATGAGCTCTTCGCCACGGCTGCGGCTAAGGTTGCTTCATCACACTCGATGCCTGCGAAAGCAGCCACTTTCAATGCCCATTCGCCGAATCGCTCTAGCATGCGCTCGTATTGTAGCAGGAGCACGCGATCTGGATGTGAATACGCAAAATCCAATGCTGCGCTCACATGTTCTCGCCACGAGCCGAACTTGGAGGCCAGTGGCGAAAATGCGAAATCGTCAAAGCTTCCCTCGAAAACCTTGTTCCCCTTCACATAGTAGTAATAAGAAACCAATGCATCACGCCCATCTCGGTAGATATAAATGAATTTCGGGTAGGAGTCGTAATAAGGATGATGGGATTTTATGTAGCGGCGGCCTTGCCACTCGGCCAGAGCAGACGCTGACTTGTGGATGTCGGGCACATAATTTTCGATATTCCTGAACGTGATCGTCTCATGAGGAGCCAATAGATTTGCTAGCAAGAACCTCATCCAAGTGTTGCCGGATCTGGGATATGAGACAACGAACAAGTCGTCATTCCGCACACTGCCAATCGGCAGTGCCGCGGCAGCAGTTGCTTGAGGCCGTGAGAATTTGGAGAGTCCCATTCTTTCAATTGCACGTGGCCGCGATCAACATTCCATCTGGTCGCGACTTATGTTCGAATCTTGGGTATCCCTTTAGTTTCGTATTCCACGCTAGAGTATCCTAACGTATCCAAGACCTCCTTAAACTTCCTGTTCAGGTGCAGGATAGTGCCCGCTTTGAGCTTATCCTCATAATCCCCGGGGGTAACTTTACGTTTGTGCGACCAGATATGTTCTTCATTCGGTTCGACCGTGTGAGAATAACGGTTCGCAACCATGTCATGTGTCCTCTCGCCATCTTCTAATTCGAACGCCGATAATATTTTTCTCAGCCAACTTGGGAAATCCAGCACCATCTCTTCATAGGAAACAAGGATCGCGTTTGGTCTCGGGACAACGTCCGAAAGATACCGAGCATATCTTTCGTAAACGTTACCGGCATGTTTTTTGAACTTCAAACCGGTCCCGTATTCCCCCTGATATGAGTGAAAGTTGTCTGCCACCATATCTAAGACAAACTGATCGATTCCCGCTTCGGCAACCTTCTTTCGATACCCTGTGTTAGGTTCAACGTCTCCGGAGTGCATGAAGCAATAGGAAAAGAACATCGAGGTCAGAACATCTCTAGGATCCCGGAGATGAAGGATGATTCTGGCGGCAGGCAAAGCCTTGCTTGAAACGAAAAAACGAATCGGGCCAAAACATCCGTTTCTTTCTGCAATGAAGTCGTTCCCAGCGAACATACGATCAACGGGCAAAGGTTCCCCGCCTTTATTCGCTGAATAATAATTTATCTTGTTTAAGTCGCATATCTCCCTAAGCACCCGATGCAGCACCATCAATCCCGCCTTATGGATGGTGAACGCGACGACCTTACTGCGTACGGGACGGAACGGCTCTTCAGAAGACATCTTAGACTACGTAGCCTCCACTCCGTTCAAGATCGGGATATCGCGCTGAGATGTCGAGACGACGCAGCGCGCCGTCGCGTCCTTTTGTTTGGGGATGACGGCGCATGCCCCTCCATCGACTTGTGTTAATCTGTGGCACAATGACGACGCCGCTTTCTTATCGCTCGCCGAAAACGGAAGTGCGCGAGAGTCCGATTCATGGACGCGGATTGTTCGCAACGGCCGATATCGCGAAAGACGAAATTGTCGCGATCAAAGGCGGCCACATTGTTTCGCGCGAACAGTTGCGGGAAAAAATCACGCCGCGGCTCGGCCCCGTTGAAATCCAGATCGACGATAATTTGTTCATCGCGCCGGTGACGGACGACGAGCGCGAAGGTTCGATGCTTTACAGCAATCATTCGTGCGATGCGAACCTCGGGATGCGCGGCGACATCACTTTTGTTGCTGTGCGCGACATTCGCGCCGGCGAAGAGTTGACGCACGATTGGGCCGTGACCGATGACGACGATTATTCCGTGCAATGCAAATGTGGATCGCCGAACTGCCGCAAGATTTTAACCGGCAAAGATTGGCAACGTCCGGAAGTGCAGAAACATTACACAGGATATTTTTCGGCATATCTCGCGAAGAAAATTGCATCTCGTGCATCATAAATTGTCGATCTTGTCGCCGGTCACGAGTACGACCCAATCGCGATGGATTTCCGCGCCATCAAAAACCGCGGCAGGCCGAAGCAGCGTTGATTGCGCGCGTGCAAAATTAGCCGCGAGCAAAATCGCAACGCTCAAAAATAAGATCGACAATTTATGATGCACGAGATGCGATTTTCTTCGCGAGATATGCCGAAAAATATCCGGTGTAATGTTTCTGCAATTCTGGACGTTGCCAATCTTTGCCGGTTAAAATCTTGCGGCAGTTCGGCGATCCACATTTGCATTGCACGGAATAATCGTCGTCATCGGTCACGG
>CATPCN010000742.1 GCA_955652855.1 uncultured Chthoniobacterales bacterium
CTGGGCAAAACCGCGGAGGCACGAAAACTATTGGTGGCCGGCTCGCCTGTCTTGCAGCAGGAGCCGATTTATTTTTACAACCTCGGCTGTTACGAAGCGCTCCTCGGCGACATGCGAGACGCCAAAATTCATCTCAAGATAGGTTTCAAGATGGACGCAAGTTTTCGCGAGCTGGCGAAAAGAGATCCCGACTTAAAATCGCTGCACGCGGTCATTTAAGGTAGGGACAGCGCGCTGCGCTGTCCTCGACGCCGCAGCGCGGCGTCTCTAACATTTTGTCGATGCAACTGAATGTCGACGATCTTAAGCGGCGGATCGCGCCTCTCTTCGAAGAAAATTTCACGAGTTACGGCGAGCTCGGCGCCGCGGTTTCGATCTGGCAAAACGGAAAATCGATTCTCGATCTTCACGGCGGGTTCTGCGATGCACATCGCAAGAAACCGTGGACTGCGGCCACGCTCGTTCTCATTTGGTCGGCGACGAAAGGGCTCGGCAGCGCGTGCCTTTTGCACGTGCTGCAGGAACACAAGATCGACATAAACCAACGCGTCGCAGAATTCTGGCCGAAATTCGCACAAGCCGATAAAGGCGAAATCACGCTCGCGCAATTGCTCTCGCATCAAGCCGGACTGTGCGCCTTCGATCGGAAAGTGGACGTGCTCGATTATCCGGCGGTGATCGAAGCGCTGGAAAAACGGAAACCGCTTTGGCTACCGGGAAGCGCGCACGGGTATCATGCGCGCACCTTTGGCTTCTTGCTCGATGAACTCGTGCGCCGCATCAGCGGCGGGACGTTGAGCGATTATTGGCGAACAAATTTTGGCGAACCGCTCGATCTCGATTTGTGGATCGGTCTGCCGGGTTTGGAACAGGATCGCGTCGCCACGATGTATGCGGCGAAAGCTGGCAAGTCGGCTGAGCCGAAACAATTTTATGTCGATCTTGCAACACCCGGAACTCTCGCGCGCAAGACTTTCACTTCACCGCGAGGACTTCACGCCGTCGGCGCGATGAATACTCCTGAGATCCGCGCGCAATCGATCGTCTCGTTTGGCGGCATCGGCAGCGCTTCATCGCTTGCGAAATTTTACGCCGTGCTCGCAAACCGCGGTCGTTTCCAAGATCGATCCGCCAGTCGCACGGGTTCGTCCAATGGCGAACAAATTTTTTCGCGCGAGACGCTCGCGCTCATGACGACCACGCTCACCGCAGGCTTGGACCGCGTTTTTCAAATTCCGACAGCGTTCTCTGCCGGTTTCATGAAAGACGTTCCGAATGTCGCGCGGAAAATCTTCGGCCAGTCCGCGCTCGCGTTCGGCCATCCCGGCGCCGGCGGTAGCCACGCTTTCGCCGATCCCGAAAACGGTATCGCGTTCGCTTACGTCATGAATCAGATGAAGCAATCGCTCTTGCCCAATGAAAAGTCGCTCCGACTGGTCCGCGAGTTATACAAAGGCGGGCGCCACCCTAGGAGAAGATCGACATAACGCGCGGAATCGACGAGATAATTTGCGGAATTCTCCGAAACTTGTTCTATTACCCAAGGTTTACTTCTAAAAGGAGACGGTATGAAAACTTTGTTTCCCTTATGCCGCCGATTTCATCGCACCCTCATGGTCATCGTGTTTTTGGTCGCGACGACCGCCGTAACCTGTTTCGCCGGGCCGACCATTACCGTGTCGGTCTCTCCGAGCACAGTTTCAAACGTGGGAGAAGACGCCGTTTACACTCTGGCGCTTTCGACCCCGACTTCCAAAAAAATTCAGGTCAATTTTCTCATAAGGGGCACTGCTACACCTGGCAGTGATTATTTTCTCTTAGGAAACTTCAACCAGTTTGGGCAGATTGTTATTCCAACAGGGCAGTCGAGCGCGACCGTCACGTTGCACACGCAGGATGACGACGGCGGTCGAAGATCGGAGACCGCCACCTTCAATTTGTTAGGCGGCGATGCGTATCACGTAGGCAGACCAGCCTCCGCCACCGTTACGATCCTGAACGATCGTTTTCTGTGACGCGCTTTCGATCGCGCTCTACCTAATCGCATCGAATCCAGGACTGCGGCGAATCATTCGCCGATGATCGTGATCCAGATTTTGCGGCGATGCGGATCGCGCCGGTGTTCGAAAAGAAAAATTCCCTGCCAGGTGCCGAGCAGCATTTTTCCATCAACGATCGGAATCGTTTCGCTGGTGCGCGTGAGTACCATGCGAATGTGTGACGGCATGTCATCGGGACCTTCATCGTTGTGCTCAAAGTAGTCCGCGTTTTCCGGCACGAGTTTGTCGAAGAACTTTTCAAGATCGCGCCGCGCCGCCGGTGCCGCGTTTTCCATCGCAATAAGACTGCAACTGGTGTGCTGGATGAAAACTGTCGCGGTTCCCATTCGCACTTTCGTCTTGTCGATGATCGCCTGAAGCTCATCCGTAATTTCATAAGTGCCTTTGCCGCTGGTGCGAACTTCGAATCGGTCTTGATGGACGCGCATAAAATTTGCGGCCCCAAAATAACATCGACATCTTTAAATCCAAGTTGATGTCGTGGTTCCTGAGACTTCTTTTTGCGGCGGCATTTTTTTGCGCACAACAATTGCCCGCTATCACCGCCACGGAGCGCGAAGAAATTCGCACGCTGTATAAACGCGGTTTGGCCGGCGATAAAACCGCGGTCGAACAATGCATCGTTAAGCTTGAGAAGGCGGTCGCGGCCGAGCCGGATAATCAGATCGCACGTGTTTACCTTGGTAGCGCCTATACACTTCGCAGTCGCGATCTTTGGTTTGGCCCTCGCAAACTTGAAGCGCTGAAACGCGGCGTTGCGTTGATGGATGAAGCTGTCGCTGCCGCGCCGCGAGATGCCAAGGTGCGATTGGTTCGGGGACTTACGGAAGATTCGCTTCCGTTTTTTCTCGGACGCAAAAAGACTGCGCGCAAAGATTTCGAGATCGCTTTGTCGACCTTGACGAAAGAGCCGAACAATTTAGACGAGGGCGACAAGCAAACGCTTTACTACAGCGCGGGCGAAGTGGCGAAAGAAGCCGGAGATCATGCGAGAGCGAGAGAACTTTGGAACGATGCCGCGCGTTATCCGATCGACGCGGCACTCGCGGCAAAAGTAAACGCCGCGCTGGCGAAGCCATAGCTCGCGCAGTTGATTTTTGCGCCGCGAAGTGGCCTAATCCAATCGGCCATGCAAGAGGATCTCGAGCGCGTTTTGTTTGATGAAGCAACAATCCTGCGCCGCCTCGATGAAATCGCCGGGCAAATCTCGCAAGATTATCGCGACCGTGAACTGACCGTGATCGCCGTCTTAAACGGCAGCTTAATATTCATGGCGGATTTACTGCGCCGAATTCCGCTACCGTTGAAACTCGATTGCCTGAGCGTGGCCAGCTATCACGGAAAAGCGCAAACCAGCGGCGAAGTCGTTTTTAAACAGATCGCGCTGCCCGACGTGGTGGATCGACATATTCTTATTCTCGATGACATCCTCGATAGCGGTCACACGCTTGCCGCCATCCGTGAAAAACTGGAAACAGCCAAGCCGCGCAGCATTCGCGTTTGTGTTTTGCTCAGCAAAAAGAAACGGCGTGCGCGTTCGGTCGATGCGGATTACATCGGCTTCGAAATCGAAGACGAGTTCGTCGTCGGCTATGGACTCGATTACATGGAAAGCTATCGCAATCTCCCGTGCATCGGCGTTTTGCGAAAGGAATTGATCGAGCAGGAAGGCAGTCGCGCATGAGAGTGCGGGTGCAATTTTTCTCGCAACTGAAAGATCTTGCCGGAACCGCCGAGCTCAATGTCGATGTTCCGGCC